>NZ_JADBSZ010000207.1:0-39828 GCF_020246425.1 Microcystis sp. M079S1 | reverse complement strand
TTCCGTAGGGATAATTCCGTAAGGATAATTCCGTAGGGATAATTCATGAATTATCCCTACTCAGGAATGCTTTGTTTAATGCTTGTCGGGGAGAGAAATTTTCCGTCTTCATACCTTTATCCCTATTCCTACTCAACCCGGTTTTGGAGTCTATTTTTTTCTCTCTTATCTTCGCTCAAAAACCCTATATATATTCGCGCACGGATTCCCATTATCTAAAAAGTCTAAAGCAAGTCTCGTCATTTGTCAAGGGTTTTGAGAAAATCTCCCCACTTCCCAAGAGGTGAGGGAAATTGCCAGTAAGTTTGCAGGGGTAGAAAGTTTAAAGGAAGCGATCGCAACGCGCTCGCTACGCGAGACCGAGCAGTTACAATTATTGTTATCTTCAGCTTGATCTTATTTTACTAAATAGCCAAAAACTAAAATAAGATTCCTATTTATTGTCCTGACAAGGAGATGAATAAATGAATAATTTTTCTGAGAAACACCATCGTCGTTCCTTAAGATTATCTCGTTATGATTATTCTCAATCGGGTGCATATTTCGTAAAAATTTGTATTAAAAATAGTGAAAATTTATTAGGTGACATACAAGATAATGTTATGAATCTTAATCAATTTGGTCAAGTTGTTAAGGATATTTGGCATAGTTTAGATACTCGTTATAAAGAGGTTATTTTAGATGAATTTGTAATTATGCCTAATCATATTCATGGGATAATATTTATTGATAACCCAGTAGAGATAATTCATGAATTATCTCTACTGAAGGAAAGGAGAAAAATGTTGTTACCTAAAGTGATTGGTTATTTTAAAATGAACAGTGCTAAACTGATTAATCAATTGCGTGGTACTCAAGGTCAATCGGTTTGGCAAAAGAATTATTATGAACATATTATCCGTCATGAGGTTTCCTTAACGAAAATTAGAGAATATATTGTTAATAATCCTTTAAAGTGGCATCAAGATATCGAAAATCAGCAAGTCAAACCTAGTCAGGAGGAAATTGAGTTTTGGCAAAACTTCGGTAGAAAGGATTTATAATCACCGTAACAACAATTTAGTAGGGATAATTCATGAATTATCCCTACTCAGGAATGCTTTGTTTAATGCTTGTCGGGGAGAGAAATTTTCCGTCTTCATACCTTTATCCCTATTCCTACTCAACCCGGTTCTGGAGGCTATTTTTTTCTCTCTTATCTTTGCTCAAAAACTATATATATATTTGCGCACGGATTCCCATTATCTAAAAAGTCTAAAGCAAGTCTCGTCATTTGTCAAGGGTTTTGAGAAAATCTCCCCACTTCCCCAGTTCCCCAGTTCCTGGAAGATTTTGAACATTTACCCCCCGAACAGTTGCTGAGTGCTATTATGGAAAAGGATGCAAGAATCAGGTGGTTGATGGCTGAGATTAAGGGGGTTTTAAATCAGGATAAGATGGAATAGGGTTTAAATATCATTAATTGATCTAGAAATTATTGAGAAAGATTGTCTTTGACTGCTTTAAATACCCCAGAAAATGTTGTTAGGCATCAGGGTCAGATTAAGGTTTCTGCTATATTCAAGCTTTATCTAATCTTCAAACTATTTGGTAATTATGATACAAATTACGTTAACCCCTGAACAGGAACAGTTTTTAGAAAGACAACTGAAAACTGGTAAATATAATACCCCTCAAGAGGTTATCTCTAAAGCGTTTCAGCTATTAGAAGAACAGGAGGATGAAATTATATTACCCGATTATGTTAAAGGGAGAGAATCCGCAAAAGCCTTATTAAAAGAAAAGATGAGGAAGTATCGAAAAGAACGGGAACAAAATAAGGACAAACCGATTGATCCTGAAAGAGTAAGGTTAAGTCAGGAATTAAGGAATTTATTTAATAAAACTCAAGCAATCCCAGGTATTCAAGATATTACAGAAGAAGAAATAGCCGCCGAAATTGAAGCTTATCGGAGAGGAGAATGAAGGTTATTGTTGATACTAACATTCTTGTTTCTGCGGTTTTAAAAGGAAGAAGACCGAGAGAGATTGTCCAATTTATTAGTGACCATTCTGATATTGATTGGATAGTTTCTCAGGAAATTTTAGCCGAATCTCGAGAAGTTTTAAATAGACGGAAATTAAAGTTAACTGATGAAGTAAGACAGGAATGGCTTGATAAAATTGAAACGATTCCTAAAGTAATAGAAGTTAATGTTACTGTAGATTTTGCCAGAGATGCCAAAGATGCTAAGTTTATCGCTTTAGCAAGGGTTAGTGAGGCGGATTTTTTGATTACTGGTGATCGGGATTTTGAGGAGATGATAGAATTAGAACAAACGGTTATTATTTCGGTTTCTTTGTTTTATGATTTGTTTATAGGTGAGGGTGAATATGAGTGAAAGTGGGGATTTAGAATAAGAAATCGTCATCAACGAGATGAAACAACTCAGAAAAAAAGCCATCCAAGAATTAGACGCACTGTTTCCCAGTATCCTAGATAAAACCTTCAAAGGAGAACTATAAATCCTCGATAATTGCCATAATCCCCTGATTAGAGGTATTTGGATAATATTCATCCCCACATAACATTAAAATTAAATCTGCCCTTTCCTCAATCTGTCGCGAATCTCGAATAATGCTTTGTTTAATGCTTGTCGGGGAGAGAAATTTTCCGTCTTCATACCTTTATCCTCTTCCTACCCAACCCGGTTTTGGAGTCTATTTTTTTCTCTCTTATCTTCTCTCAAAAACCCTATATATATTTGCGCACGGATTTCCATTATATAAAAAGTTTAAAGCAAGTCTCGCCATTTGTCAAGGGTTTTGATAATAATCTTCCGGTTGCCGTTTAGCCAAGCTCAGAACTAGGATAGGAGAGAATAAGGTATTATTGCAGCCAGAGAGGCTTAGACTGTGACCAATGTAGCGATCGATGTCCGATTAACCGAGACTTCTCTGTGGCAATGGCAAACATGGCAAGGATTGCCCTATCTTACCTGTAATCTCCTAGAGGATTGGTCCCACGGCTTTTTTACCCGTCATTATTACCCCCAAACCCCGGAAGCTTTTACGGGTGCGTTGGGTGCAAATGTACCAGTTTATCGGGTCAAACAGGTACATGGCGATCGCCTATTAAATCCCCAAGCGATTACTAACCCGGAAATTGTCGAAGCGGATGGAATTATCACCGATGCTTCCGGTCAAGGGATTTGGGTGGCCAGTGCTGATTGTACGCCCGTACTAATAGGCGATCGCTCTACGGGTGTTGGGGTGGCGATTCATTCTGGATGGAGAGGGACAGCCAAGGGGATAGTTGCCAAAGCAGTTAAGCAGTTATTAAACTCAGGTAGTTGTTTAGATAACTTAGTCCTGGCCCTGGGGCCAGCAATTGCCGGGGAAGTGTATCAAGTAGAGGCAGAAGTTGCCACAGAAGTGGGTTTAAGTTTATTTCCCCAAGAAACCAATCCCGACCAAATTCTAGGGAATTTATTTAACCTGTCCCCTTCCCCCTTATTTGCTGACGAGGAAAAAGGAAAAGTGCGCTTAGACGTGCGAAGGGTGATTTATCATCAACTACAACAGTTAGGAATTAGGGATGAACAAATTGCGATCGCTCCTTTTTGCACCTATCAACAAGAGGATCATTTTTTCTCCTATCGTCGGGAAAAAGCCAAAAAAATTCAATGGTCCGGCATAGTTAGTCGTTAATAACTCGGTGGACATTCACTGATTACTGCTCACTGATAACTGAAAAATCCCCCCTCTCCCATGCGTATTGTTTTTTTCGGAACCCCGACTTTTGCTGTTCCCACCCTAAAAAAATTATTAGCCAATCCCGATATAGAAATAATTGCCGTCGTTACCCAACCGGACAAGCGCCGGGGAAGGGGTAATCAATTAACCCCCTCACCGGTGAAACAAATAGCCATAGAACAGCAAATACCGGTTTTGCAGCCCAAAAGTGTGAAAAAAAATGCTAAAACCTTAAATTTTCTCAGACAATCGCGAGCGGATGCTTTTGTAGTCGTTGCCTACGGACAAATTCTCTCCCCAGAAATTCTAGAGATGCCGAGATTAGGCTGTATTAACGTTCATGGCTCAATTTTACCGAAATATCGGGGAGCGGCCCCCGTGCAGTGGTGTATCGCTAGGGGAGAAAAAGAAACCGGCATTACCACTATGTTAATGGATGCGGGCATGGACACCGGACCGATGCTACTGAAAGCCTACAGCCTGATCGCTCTTTTGGACAATGCCGAACAGGTGGGAGCAACCCTAGGGCAAATGGGGGCGGATTTGCTCCTAGAAACCCTCTCTAAGCTCGATCGAGGGGAAATTACCCCAATTCCTCAAAATAACGACGATGCCACCTATGCCCCTTTAATTCAAAAATCCGACTATCTAATCAACTGGCAAGATTCGGGCCGGAGAATTCACGATCGAGTCCGGGGTTTTTATCCTCATGCGCTGACCACTTTCCGGGGACAACCCCTAAAAGTGATGGCCACTATTCCCCTAGAGGCTCTCGGTCAACTTCCTCCAGAATTACAGACAAAAGACCTTTCTCATCCAAGCGGAGAAGTGGGATCGATCGTGGCTCTCTGGAAAAATTTCGGGCCGGTAGTGCAGACGGGTGAGGGTTTATTATTATTAAAAGAAGTGCAATTATCGGGAAAATCACCGCGTTCTGGTGGGGATTTGGTCAATGGTTCCCGTTTAACTATCGGTGAGATTTTCGGTCAATAGTTGTCAGGGGATGGCTTTCCTTTGCTCCCCTATGCTTCACTGGTGAAGATTTTTTTCAACTTGCGAAAGCGATCGGAATAACTTCTTAACACTTCGATCGCAAACATGGGAGTTTCCTGCACGGCAAATAAAAACTGCGGTTGATTGAGATAGGCTAATTTACAATCAGTTTTGGCAATAGCTGTGGATTCTCGCAGTTTATCCCCATGCAGGAGCGCTCCTGCTCCGAATACATCCCCTTTTTCTAGAGTTTCTATCAATTGTCCCTTGATATACATCTCCACTTCTCCGCTAAGAATACCGTACATTAACTCGCCCTCCGTGCCATCGGCAAAAATAACTTCACCAGCTGGAAAAGTGCGATCGGGATGATTTTCGAGAATTTTAATCGTTTCTACGGGACTTAACATGATTTAACAATAATTTTTTTGGGTTATCTCTCCCATTTTCCGATATGTTGAACTCCCCGATCATCGTTTTTGTGTGTAAGAATACATCCCCCCCTCTCCCCAAGAGTTGTCTGGGGGTGGGTTGGAAACTTCTCTACCTGACAAAGATTCGGTTTGACTCTCAGAAATGCTTTGTTTAATGCTTGTCGGGGAGAGAAAATTTCCGTCTTCATACCTTTATCCTCTTCCTACCCAACCCGATTTTTCAATGTATTTTTTTCTCTCTTATCTTTGCTCAAAAACCCTATATATATGGGCGCACGGATTCCCACTATACATAAATTATAAAGCAAGTCTCGCCATTTGTCAAGGGTTTTCTGAAAATCTCCCCCACTTTCCACTTCCTTGACAAAACACCGGGGTTAAAACTGTTCGATCGCTGCTTGGGTGATTTCTGCGATCGCTGATAAACTGGGACTGACTTGGCCGATATCGGTGGATAACCAGAGAAGATACTCCACATTACCCGCAGGTCCGGTAATGGGAGACCAAGTTAAACCCCGATAGAACCATCCTAGGGCTTCAGCGGCCTGTAAAACCTGAAAAATTGCCACCGCTTGGTCTTGGTGGTCGCGAACTACCCCTTTTTTGCCGACTTTTTCCCGTCCCACCTCGAATTGGGGTTTGACTAATAAAATCGCTTCTCGCGGTGGATTTAATAGCGTCCACAGGGTCGGTAAAACTTTGGTCAAAGAAATAAAAGACAGATCCATAACTGCTAAATCGGCGGTTTTTTCCTGTCCGTATAACTTTTCTGGGGTTAAATAGCGAAAATTAGTTCTTTCTAGTAAAATAACCCGTTCATGCTGCCGTAAACTCCACGCCACTTGTCCATAACCCACATCGACCCCATAAACCCGTTTTGCCCCTTTTTGCAAGAGACAATCGGTAAATCCCCCCGTGGAAATGCCCCCATCTAAACAAATGCGATCGCAGACATCGATGGCAAACAATTCTAAGGCCTTAGCTAATTTTTCGCCCCCCCTTGACAAATAGGGCAGTTTCTGCTTAACCTCGATCGCCGCTTCTGGATCGATTTCTGTGGCAGGTTTATCGATGATTTGATGATTGACTTTCACCTCTCCAGCACGAATTAATCGCTGTGCCTGTTGACGGGAATCACAGAGATTTTTGGCTACTAATAATAAATCTAATCTTTGTTTCGACAAGGAAGGCCTCCCAATAATCAGCGCCTAATTCTAAAAAATACCTTATTTTTCCGCAAGCAATCCCAGAAGGAAGATTATAAGTAAAGATAGGGACAAGCGGAACCCATCAGCTAAATTTTCGCTGCCATCCCGATATTTTATGGATAAAGATACTCGATTCGCCGTTTTGGTCATTGGCATCCCCTTTCTAGGACTAGCTTACTGTGGCTTGATTTTTGCCGTGATGATCTATTGGGTGTGGGCCCGGGAACATCCCGTGACCATGGCCACTTTTTTCGTCCTTGCTCCTTCTTTGATTTCCGGCTCTATCTGGCTGTTAGCCTCCTATAAAGCCCGCCAAAAGCAGCGTTTGGGGTTATAATTGGTAAGACTATCCCATTGGCCTCTAGAGAACAACTAATGTGGGGCAATGTGGGGGTGAATTGCATTGGCCCTCCCCTAGATAACTTTTTCTGATCACCACAACTAGGGGAGAGCCTTAAAGATTAGATATTTTTCTGGTGATAGTTAGGATGAAAGGTTTCCAAGCAAGACTGATTAAATAGCCCGATCCTGCCACTAAAATAATTGTCGCCCCTGAGGTGAGATTTAAACTATAGGATAACCACAAACCCACTAAAGTAAAGACAATTCCTAAAATAATCGCTAGGATCATCATTCCCTTCATATTTTTAACAAATTGTCCACTGATAGCGGCGGGAATAGTTAATAAAGCAATTACCATAATTAATCCTACCACCTGCATTACTGCGACAATAGTTAAAGCGGTTATTCCCATTAAACCTAAATAAATTATCTCCACGGGAATATTGCGAATAATCGCAAAGGTTTCATCAAAAGATATGGCTAATAACTCCTTATAAAAGATACTAACTAAGGTTATAATTAATATATCTATGCCCGCCATTATCCACAAATCATCCCTCGGTACAGTTAAAATACTACCGAAAAGATAACTCATTAAATCAGCTTTATAACCGGGGGTTAAATCAATAAAAATTACCCCAATCGCCATACCAATCGCCCACATCACCCCGATTAAAGTATCGGCTCTCTCCCGGATACGACGCTGTAAAAAACCCATGCCTAAAGCCGAAAAAAAGGTAAAAAATATCGCCCCCACCAGGGGATTAATCCCAAAAAAATAACCGATTCCTATCCCTCCATAGGCAGCGTGAGCGATTCCACCACTGATAAAAACCACGCGATTAACTACTACCAAAGTACCGACAATCCCACAGGCAATACTAACTAATATTCCTGCGGCAATCGCATGGCGCATAAAATCAAATTGTAAGGCCTCTAGCATAGGGTGTTGGGAAGTGGGGGAGTGGGGTGTGGGGAGCTTTTTCAGTAAACAGTAAACTCAAAACTCACATCTGATAACTGATAACTGATAACTGATAACTGATTATTGATAACTCTCAATTACTTGACGAAATTCGCTTTTTTGTTTGACTCCGCGCATTTCTTTCACTAATTCCCGGTCCTTAAAGAATTGTACCGTGGGAGTCCCAGTTACTTGACCCATTTTGGCAATTTCCGGGTCAGCTTCGATGTCAATTTCCACAAAATAAATTTTGCCATCGTACTCATCGACCACTTTATCTAAAATCGGTTTCAGGGTTTTACAGGGGCCACAGGTGGGAGAAACATATTTTACCATTAACAAGCGATCGCCATCATGGAATAATTTCCGTAAAGCATAACCCCCAACGTGACGGGTTTTGTGAATATCAAAAGTTTCCTCCGTATCGGCCGGGGTTTCGCTAACGGTTTTCGTCTCGTAATGTTCAGAAGTGGCTGATTGACGGTATTCTTGGATTAAATTATGCTCCGATAACCATCTTTCTGCCAATAACGCCGCCATACACCCCGTACCTGCGGCAGTGATTGCCTGACGGTATTCGTGGTCCTGCACGTCTCCGGCGGCAAAAACCCCCTCGACGCTGGTAGCAACAGTCCCGGGTTTGACTTTCACATAACCCACCTCGTCTAATTCTAGTTGTCCTTGGAATAGGGAAGTATTGGGAGTGTGACCGACGGCATAAAATAACCCTCTAACGGCTAATTCGCTGATTTCTCCCGTTTGCGAGTTTTTAATGCGTAATCCTGCCATTTTACTGCCTGTACCGAACACATCCACCGCTTGGGTATGAAAATGAACGGTAACTTTCGGATTATTTAACACCCGGTCCTGCATTGCTTTCGAGGCACGCATCGCTTCCCCGCGTATCAATAAATGGACGTGAGAGCCGTATTTAGTCAAATATACGGCTTCTTCTGCCGCCGAGTCACCGCCACCGATGACAGCGAGGTTTTCCTCTCTAAATATCGGTGTAGCACCGTCACAGATAGCACAAGCGGAAATGCCGTTACTCCAGAATTGGGCCTCGCTGGGTAATCCTAAGCGTTTGGCAGTGGCTCCCGTGGCGATAATAATACTATTGGCCTTCACTTCCCGGTCGGTGGAACGAATGGTAAAAGGACGCTGACTTAAATCCACCGAGATAACATCTTCGGTATAGCATTGGGTCCCCCATCTTTCGGCCTGTTCCTTCATTCTTTCCATCAGCTTCGGACCGGTGATTCCTTCGGGAAAACCGGGGAAATTTTCTACTTCTGTGGTGGTCATCAATTGTCCCCCCGGAATGCCTCCCGCTTGGAAACCCTCAAACATCAAGGGTTTTAAGTTCGCACGCGCCGCATAAATCGCCGCCGTATATCCCGCGGGTCCTGAACCAATAATGACTAAATTCTCGACAGTCATAACCGTAAATGCAACTCATAACGACTACGCTTTTTAGTATAGCAGCATCAGTTACCGGTTATCTGGTAATATTCCTCGTCACTGACTCTACCAGTGGGTAAAGTCTGCCGCAAATTGAGATAGGGATAAAAGCTTAATACGGGTATCTTGAGCAACTTTTTGGCGCATTTGAGCCGTATTATATCCCCAATCGGCTAAATATAAGCCCACATCGTTTAAATCTGCTTGTTGCTGCACTAATTCCAACGCATCGAGACGATCCTCGACAAACCACAAATTAGCGGGAGATTCTGGTAAATCAGCCAGTATTTGCTGAATAGTCAGGTATTTCGGCTGTTTAATTTCCTTGCCAATTAATCTCGCTGCAGGAAAATTAATTGCTACTTTTTGTAACAATTGCTTGACAAAACGACTTTCTTTTGTAGTGATGATATAAACCAAAAAATCCGAGTCTAAAAGAGAGGCCAGGCGATCGAGTGCGGGTTGATAAAATTGATGTAAGGCTAACCAAGACTCTAGATCCGACTCAATCCATCGATCTCTAAGACCATCGAGGGCATTTGAGAGAACTTTTTTCGCTATTTTCTCCCTTTCTAGCAGATTTTGCCGAATTGACGGCCAATTATTTAAAGCTTCCCCGTCGGGAATACCGAGAACAAGCGATCGCAACAGTAAGGGCATTTCCCAACCGGTTTCGATAACGGGACGAAGTTGCGAAAACCTAGGGAAAAAATCCTCGGGAATTATTTCCGGCCAAAGGGTTTCATAGGTGCGTTTGCTAATCTGAAAATACTCGATCATGCCATCACAAAGAACACCATCAAAATCCAGTGCTAGAATGCGGGGGGATTGATTCATAAATGCTGGTTTAATCTCAATAATGGCAGTATAGCGCAGCTATTAGCTATTCTTTGCTTCATCGTTGACATAACATAGCTGTCTGATGATTTCGGTGACAGAATTTTTCAATCCCTCTACATGAATCCAGCCCACATATACAGCATATACAATATTTTGATGATTGTCCTGTATATAAACATGATGGACACGATATAAATCTGAGCTTAAATAAATATAACCACTAGCATCTTTGAATTTACCTTCTAGTAATATTTTTTCTTTTAAAGGTTTCATTTTTACCAGATCTTTAGTCACTCCAGATATTGTGGCTATTCTTTCTATGGCAAGATCAACACAATTGTTATTACTGTAACTATTACCATGATTATAATCCTGCTGATTAAAATAAATTGTCTCTACGATATTTTTAGCCACTTTATCTGATGCTAGGTAATAGGTATGAGCATTAAGGGAATTTAAGACAACGGCAGCAATTTCTACAGAATCAAAAATATTGCCGGTCGCTTCTAGATAATAATCGCTCATCAAAATCTTGGATACATCGGTTATAGAATCAAAAAGAGGACGGATTGGATAAGCGATAATATCGGAGGAATTAATCAGATTATTCCAGAGTAAACGACGGCCTTGATGCTGGCTAATAAATTTTTCAATTTGATTAGTATCAATGCCTAGAGTTAGATTTAAAAATGGGATCGGTGAACCCATTGTTGTTACACTAGATAGGGAAACTTTGCCCCGTTCTTTACCGATAAGATCACGAATTTCGTGAGCGGGATCTTTAGGATCAAAACGCTCAGAAAATAACAGATCCCAAAGGATTACAGTACCCAAAGAATGGGCGACTATATGTAATTCGCTTTCCCTGGGGTGAGCTTGAACAAGATCGATTAATTGATCGGCAATAATGCGGCGAATTTGGGTTCCTCGATCGCTGCCCAAATAGCTAAATGCGTCACCGATAAAATAAGATAAATACTCTTTTCTAAAATTTTGATAGCGAAAGGATTGCTCGGGGTTAAAATTACTATTTTTCTGTTTTTGTGTCTGTAATTCTTGCTCGATATCTCGCCATAATTTTTCGGTTCCTTTGAGAACATTTCCCCAAAATCCTGCATAACAGTAGGGAATAATCTGATTTTTGCGTTTACATTCTTCTTCAATTAGTTTAATTAATTTATTGGCATAACTAGCGTCTCTTGTGGCCACTCCATGAATAAAGTAAATCAGCATAATAGATTTATCTCAATAAGCGGTGATCGGAATCTCTCTTAATATACCCTTCTAGCTTCAGAAAAATATCAGGATGGAGCGAGATATAGTAATATATAATTAATTAATGCGATTTGTCAAGAGATGGTGGAGTGATTATTTAGGTTCTCTCTCGACTGACCAATCCTCTGAGGATAATCCCATAGTTTCTACTACTTTTACACAAAAATAGTAGATATCTTTGGCCGAGAAATTAGTTTCTACTATAAAAATATTATTTTCAAGTTTTTGAGGTCGGCGAAATTTTGTGTCATCTTTCGATAAAAAGCGAGGAAACTCTAGAACAATCTCTTGAAACTTTTCATGGTCTAGATCGTAGAGAGTATTCAGGGTACAAATTAGTACATCTTTCCAAGTTTTTACTGTTTGTTGTTTACCACGAATAATTAGTTTTTTGGGTTTTGTATCCTTAACAGGTGCAGTTTCATTCACTGACAGGGAATCATCGCCAAAATAACTCCAAATTTTTATAACACGCTCTGCTAAATATTCAGCACGATGTTCAATATCTTCTTTTTGCCATGAGTTAATACTATCAAAGTATTTATTGATTTCAAGATGGCTTTTATGGAGTTCTTCTTTCTTGTGAGAAAAATCTTTATCCGCCAGTTCTCCATTATAAGCCGTCAGGGTTAAATTACCTAAAGTATGCACAAGAAGTTGATGGGTAATATCTGCATCTGTTCCTAAATAATCCCTCCACTTATCATTTAATTTTTGCGGCATAATATGTTCAATAGTCAGGCGAGAATCACTTAAATCTACAGTTTCTCGATGACCAAAAGATTCTTTGATCGCACCGAGAATAATTTTCGCTTTTTCGCTGCGATTTCCTCCGTATAGTTTGATGGTGATTAACTTTTCTTTAAAATCATTATCTTTTGGGTAGTCTTTCTTTTGAAGAGAGATTTTTAATCTTTTAATAAAAGGTTCAGAGTTTAAAGCAGCATCTTTCTGAACTTGGGAATATAGTAAAGCAAAAGTTTTATTAAGTCCGCGGGTTTGAATACTACAAACAAAACGACGGACAAGAAAGTTTTCAAGGGTTTTTAAAACCTCGATAAAGTCCTTTTCAGATAATTTGCTATTTCCCCAGTCATCATAACAATTTAAAAGAAATGGATAGATAGTAGAGACCTCTAGACGCTGAAAAGAATCAAGATATTTACGAATACTAGAATTAGTTTCAAGGGTGGGAGTGATTAGTTTGGCATAATACATAGAAAATGTATATAAGTCCTCTATATAGAGAGCAGGATTATTATCAGCTAGTTTATTTTTAAAGGCAGAATAAATTTCGTTATTTCTAATTTCTGCCCCACTTTTTGATAAATAGTGACGGATAAATTCTGTTAAATTATCTCCTAATTTTTCCTGCATCGGCAGCCAGTATCTGTCATATAGTGTCTGTTGCTCCTCTTGACGAACGTTCATAAATAAATGATTACGAATTAAATCGGCCTCAGTTAAAGGCTGCCCCGTGGCATTCAAACTTTCAAATACTAGGTAAGGATCGTCGTCATTACCAAGAGTTATATTGACCAAAGATAAGTGATTACAGATAACTTCTGTTAGTTTAGCTAACGAAGATGATTGTTCATTAATCTTTCTTTTAAAAAAGAAATAACACTGGGATATGGTATTTTCTTTGTCGATGATTTTGCCACGGATCACAGACTGAAAATATTCTAGGTCTAACTGAGTAGGTTGAATTTTAAAGTAATCAGAACCTTTTTTAAAGGGATTAACAAGAAATGTTTTGTCAATTTCTGCGCTTAAATCCTGTTCTTGTTGGTCTTTCGCTACGTCTCGCAAAGCAGCAAAGAGCAGAAAAATAGTCGTTAAACGTTGCTGTCCATCAATTAGCAGATATTTATTGACCACGCCGGAGTTAGGCGAAACTTGAGTTTTAACTATCGAACCCATAAAATGGGGACGAGGGTTTTCTTGACCGTATAAATAGCTTATGTCATCCCATAAATCTTCCCAATCTTTCTTTTTCCAACTATAAGTGCGCTGAAATAGTGGAATTATATATTGTGTGTTGCCTTGAATAATTTCTTGAAGAGTAACTACCGATGCTTGCATAGGGGCTAGTATAGGAAGATTTACCGATTATTCCTAGTATTTATTACTCTAACACAGCAATTTGGCACTGTCTAGGATCCTGGCGGTGGGTTACGCATTGCTAACCCAGCCGACGAATTGCTATATAATACAAATGCCCGCTATTATAGAATTAAGTTGTTGACATTTTCTAGTTTTAACTTTTAACCTAAGACGCATTTTAACCGCCTATCCTTAGATTAGCTGAATCTCCCCCAATCCCTTTACTGTTGTCTTTTGTCTCTTGCCTCTTGCCTCGTCTCAACAAGCAATTTAAATTACGAACAGCTTATCTGGAATTTATTCCGTGAAATCGGCGAGGAACAGGAAAGGATTGAAATTTTGGACTGGTATCATTTAATCGAAAACCTCTATAAAGTTGGCGGGTCATTCCATCGAATTGAGGAGGTAAAATGTTTTCTATGGAAGGGGGAAGTGGATGATGTTATCTCTTGTTTTGAAGGATGGTCAGAGCCTCAAGTTGAGAATTTTATTACTTATTTGAACAAGCATAAACATCGAATTGTCAATTATGGTTATTTTCAAGAAGAGGGGATTTCCATTGGTTCTGGCTCCGGGTCATCTCAAGTGAAACAAATTGGTTTTCGTGTTAAAATTGCCGGTGCAAGTTGGAATTCTGGCAATGTACCGCAAGTCCTTCGTCATCGCTGTGCCTATCTGAATGGTTCTCTTTTTTAACTTTTTTATTTACCTCATTAAGCATTTATGCTTATTGCAAATGTGAGATGCTTCCGAGCGATTTGGGTAGGAAGGAACCTCTACTCTGTCAAAGTTAAATCCACTCTTCTTCATCCGCTTTGTTTACCTCCCGATCTTCGTTTTGATCCTGGGCAGGGGGCGTAATAATCCGATAATTGACATCGTAAACTTGATCGGCTTTTTCCCCGCGAGTCTGTTTGGCCGTGCGGTAACTATAGGAATAAACCGAGCCGGTTCGAGAACTGTCCTCTGGTGGCTTGACAAAATTTGCTGGTTCCCGATCGGCAACCCTGGGCGGGAATTCTTCCCGATCCTGAATGGTAGTCGGTTTTTCGGGGGGTGTATCAAAATTCCAATCATCACCGCTATCTCTTTCCCAATCGTTATCCGGTGGAGACGCAGCAGAATCCTGAATATAGCTAGGTCGGGGAGATGGGGGTGGGACTTTAGGATTATTGCCTATAGGAGGGGAGGCTTTTGGGGCAGCCAAAGGACGACCAAAACTATAGAGAAATTGCAGGGTTAAACCACTGATAATTCCCGCCAGGGTGAAAAGTAACACCCAGACAGCTAGGGGCAGTTTTACCGTCATAATACCGCCAAAAAAGACCAAAGTGATCACCCCCAGATTCTGCCAGATCAGTAATCCGCCCACAGCGATCGCAAATAAGACCATAATCCAGCCCATTTTTACCTCCCTTGATTCAGTGATCAGTGATCACTGTTAATGTCCTTGCCAGCGATTAATTGCCACACAATCGATATCTAACTGATCGAGAGTACGAGCGATGACAAAATCTACCAAATCCTCGATCGATTGGGGATGGTGATACCATGCCGGTATTGCTGGCACGATTCTAACGCCCGCCTCGGCTAAAGTGGTTAAATTACGCAGATGAATTAAACTAAAGGGGGTTTCTCGCGGCACTAAAACCAATTTTCTGCCCTCCTTCATCTGCACATCGGCCGCCCTTTCTAGCAAATCGGAACTTAATCCCCCCGCTAATTTGGCCACTGTACTCATGCTACAGGGAATAATTACCATACCAAGGGTGCGATAGGAACCACTGGCGATCGTTGCCCCCACATCACCCCAACGATGACAGCGTAATTTTCCCCCTTCCATCACCCCGCATTGGCCGCGCCAAAATTCTTCTTGTAGCTCTGGTTCTGGAGGCATCCGCATTTTATCTTCCGCTTGCCAGACAGTGTAAGCTGATTTGGAGGCCACTAGATCGATCGTGTAGTCGGCTAAAAGTAGATATTTGAGGGTACGGACAGCATAAATCAGCCCTGATGCCCCCGTAACGCCCAAAATTAGCGGTTTAGATAATTCCTTCAAGCTCTAATTCCTCGATCAATTGTAATCCTCTCGGGTCGCCCACTTTTAATAAAGCACCCCTGGCATCTTCCTTGACACCTAAATCCTCATCTTCCACCAAGGCCTCGATCAAAGCATCGATCGCCGTGGCATAAATAACATTTAAGGGCAATTCTCGGCATAATTGACCGATTGACCAAGCGCAATTACTCCGCACCGCCGCGATTAAATCTCGGCGCAATCCTTCAATTAAAGGCGGCAAGACGGTGATGATATCTTCATAATTGACCTTGGCAATCTGGGCCAAACTACTGGCGGCCCATAATCGCACCGCCGAAATATCGGTTTTGAGAGCATGAACCAAAGGCTCGATCGCTCTGCGATCTCCACAGTTACCCAGAGCCCAAACTACCCCTTTTCTGACGTAACCATTCCAATCTCTGGCCAGTAAATCGATTAAAGGCTCCACGGCGCTAAGACTGGGATTTCTGCCCAAAGCGTAGGCGACACTGACACGCACTAGGGGACAGACATCGCTTAACATCTCTAGTAAAGGAGCGATCGCTCTTTCGTCACGCAATTCACAAAAGGCGCGGGCCGCGATCATTCTCTCGCTCAGATGATCAGAAGTAAGCAATGAGAGCATTTCCTCTGGATCGGGGGGGATTTCCGCTGCTTTGTCCGGATCGCTCCCATCGAGAGGATTATTTAAGGAGTTGCTAGAGTCTAGGATTTCATTGTCGTACATACTTGTTAGATTATCTTAATCCGTGACCGCTTACGTCAAGCCAAAAATCAAAAAGTAGTTGCGGGTTGGGGAGACTTTTCAGTGATCAGTAATCAGTTATCAGTTATCAGTGAACTGAAGGCAAGAGGCAACAGGCAACAGGCAAAAGAAAGAATCTGGCAATTCTCCTACCTAAAAAGAAGGTTATAAACTAAGTACATCAAAGCTTTCAGCTTACCAAATTAGGTTACACTTCATCTTGACGAGAAAGGCTACATTTACAAAACCTAGCAGAATAGGAAGTAAATACAGGGCTAATTTTATTGTTTTTCCGATGCCAAGACGCGGATTTGAACCGCGGACACGAGGATTTTCAGTCCTCTGCTCTACCAACTGAGCTATCTCGGCGTTTTTTTTGTCCTTTCTCAATATAGCACGCCCTCGAAATAATTGCAAGGTTTTTTTCTAAAAAGTTTTCTGCTCGACTAGATTGGCAAGGTGAGGGTAAAAGTGGTGACAGCGTTGGCACTGGTGACATCGATGGTGGCATTCAGGGGTTTAATCAGTTTGCGGACCAAAGCTAAACCTAAACCGGTACCACTGTAGCGCCAGGGATCGTGGTTAGGAATGCGATAAAAAGGGGCAAATATTCTTGATAATTCCTCTGGGGCGATTTCTACTCCTAAATTGCTCACAATAATCAATATTTGCTCATCCGCACGCCTCACATTTACCCTAATTATTCCCTGCTCTGGAGTATATTTAGAAGCATTGGTCAGTAATTCCGCTATGATGCGCTCGATATCGCACAGACTGGTGTTAATCTCCGGTATATCCCCATCTATATCTAAAATTAACTGCTGTTGTCGCTCGCGGGTGAGAGTGCGAAAAGGTTCCACTAATAAGGGTAGCCAAGAAAGTAAGTCGATTGCTTCGATCGCCGGGGGTTCTGTTTCCGCATCCAGATAGGTTAAAGTCAACAGATCATTAACTAACTTACTCTGACGTTGAGATTCAATGTTAAGAATTTGCAACAGTTCACCGATCGAATCCTGTGGATCGATCTCGATCCCTTGATCTTCTAGGAGACTTTCCAGGGTTTCCACCGCTAGACGAATGCTGGTAATCGGGGTTCGCAGTTCATGGGAAAGGGTTTTCAGGAATTCGCTTTTTAATCTTTCCAGTTTTTCTAGTTCCCTAACTTGTGCTTGGGAAGATTCGTAAAGTCGCGCCTGTCGAATAGCGATCGCACATTCGGCGGCAATATGTTGAATCAAATTAGTCTCTAAGGAGTTAAAAATCTGATTAGCTGGTCGAATTAGCCAAAGATTGCCCAAAAAACCCTGATCGTCAAAGATAGGACAAGCGCAACGGTTAACACGACCAATTTGCGGATTGCCAAGGGGAAGACGATCGACAAATTGTAAAATTTGTTTGTGTAGCAGCGGTTGATAGATTTCGGGAAAATCGCTAATTTGACGAGTAATTCCCTGATAGATAAGCTTTTGAGTGGTATATTCGTGGACAATGGTGGCTTGACTGCGACTGGGATCGTAAAGCTCAATTTGGGCGCGTTCTACGGGTAAAACCTGGACTAATTCCCTAGTGGTGGTTTGCAGAATATGATTTTCATCGAGACTATCGCGAATTTTTTCGGTAATCCGTCCGATTAATGCTTCATACTTCAAACTCATCTGCAATTCGGCGGTTCTTTGCTGAACCTCCGATTCTAGGGCAGTATTCAAGCATTTTACCCGTTGGTGCAGTTCTGCTTGTTGAATGGCAATTCCCACTTGAATGGCTAATTGTTTGAGCAGATCGATTTCTTGGGATTGCCAAGAGCGAGTTTTTTGGCAATTCTGGGCAATTAGTAACCCCCAGAGTTGGTTATCGCAGATAATCGGCACCACCAAGTTAGCCTGTACTTGCAAAGAAGTAAGTAAGTTGCGATAACAGGGATCAAGTCCCGAATTATGGACATTTTCAATAACCTGAATTCTCCCGCGACGATAATTTTCCAGACGTTCTGGGGATAAATTAAAACAGGGATCCTGGATCCTGTTTCCTAAGACAGAATTAATCCTCGCAGTATGGGATTCCACCACAATCATGCCACTATGATCGGGGAATAAACGATAAATTAACACTCGATCGCAGTTGAGAAATTGTCGCACTTCTTTAACAGTTCTTTGCAAAATGCGATCAAGATCCAACGATTGCCGGATTCTTTCCTGCATTACCCCCAGTAGTTGTTCTCGTTCTGCTTGTAATCTTAAAGCTTCTTCGGCCTGTTTGCGTTCGGTGATATTGGTACTGGTTCCCACTAAACGATAGATGCGCGCATTGTTATCCCGTAGGGGTGTTAAAGTTGTTAGCCACCAGTAGGGTATATTTTGAAAAGGTAAATACTGTTCGTAGGAAATAGTCGTTCCGTAACGTACACAATCACTATAGTGTTGCCGCACACTACGCGCATCATCGGGGGGAAGGATCTGTTCGGGAGTTTTGCCTTTAATATCTGATGAGCGCAGTCCTGTCCAGCGTTCATGAACGGGGTTGGCCCCCACATAGCGAAAATCTCTATTTTCCAGCACGTCCACCACAAAAATCGACGCTTGCACGGAATTAAATATACTACGCAGAAACTGCTCGGAATCCTCCTCTTGTAGCTGTCCATCTAACTCGGTATCGATTGCTGATGGCTGCTTTTCCATAAGAGCCTCCTATTGTGCTAATTGGTGGATTTGGATCGATAATCACAAAATCGTTGGCTACTCCTAGAGCGATTTAATTATTTTTTAAGATTCTCGCACGAATTTTCCTATCCGCTGCCGATTTCGATATATTTCTTTGCAAAAACGAGAAAGCAACCCCAATATACTGAGATCGCTTATCAGTTATCAGTTATCAGTTATCAGTGACCAGTTATCAGTTATCAGGTTTAAGTTTTAAGTTAAGTAGCTAGATACAATTAATTACACATATCCAATTACTTCTTCCATGAGTGCCTATCCTCACCAAGAAGTTAATTTTGTCCTATTACTTATATGTGTTATTTTCAGTGATCACTGTTCACTGATTACTGATTACTGATCACTGAATTTAGGCTTCTTGGTTGACAAAAGGCAATAAAGCCATTAAACGGGCCCGTTTCACCGCTTCAGTTAAATCTCGCTGTTGTTTAGAAGTTAAACCGGTGATACGTCTAGGCAAAATTTTGCCGCGTTCGGTGATGAATTTGCGGAGGAGTTCGGTGTCTTTGTAGTCAATCGGTTGACTGGGGGAAATGGGAGAGAGACGTTTGCGATAGTAGCTCATAGATTTGTAAAGATTGCTTGACTTTTTAACTAAAGTATGATTACTTAATTTCCTTGTGGACGGTGTGCTTATTGCAGTGGGGACAGTATTTCTTGATTTCCAGTCTGCCGGTGGTATTGCGCCGGTTTTTGCTGGTGGTGTAGCGAGAAACGCCGGGGGTACGCTTATCGGGATTACTGCGGCATTCCGTGCATTCTACAGTGATGATCAGGCGAACGCCTTTTTTACTAGCCATAACAACAGGGGATCGGGTAAATTTACACGCAATCGATCATTATGACATATCTGGGGCTTTTTAGGCAAGAGCGGCCGGGGCAACGCAGGGAATTGTCGGCTAAAAAGTTGAGTTTGGGATGAAATCCAGCACAAAAAAGCTAGAATAATCACAGCAGTTGGCGAGGATGAGGAAAAATGACGGTAAGATTGGGTAAACCGATTTTAGTGACGGGGATAGGCATTACCATCGCTTTCACCCTGGGGGAAACTCTCAATAGTACACTGAGCGAAATCGGTTCATGGGGTATTTTCGGTGCGATTGCTCTTGGTGCTGGTATCTGGTTTTGGCAAAAACCCAACTCGAAAACCGATTTTTCCCCCCCCACTCCCCTGAGTCTAGAAAAGGTTAAACAAGCGATTAGCAAGGCCGAGAAGATAATTAATTATCTGGCCAAAGAAGACCCCAATCAAGACTTAACCCCACTCAAAACCACTTTAACCCAATTAAATCAAGAATTTAGTCGCCAAGACCTGAAAATTGCCATTACCGGTGCTAGAAAAACCGGTAAAACTGCCTTAAAAAAACTACTAGAAAGCGGCAACTTTGGAGAATCTATCGCTTTTCTGGAAACGGAACCCCTTCTGACTCTCGACTGCACCGCTAACCAGAAAAAAGACCTAGCAGCCGACTTAGTTTTGTATCTGATCAATGGGGATTTAAGCGATTCCGAATGGCAAATCCTCCAGCAATTCGATCGAATGCACCAGCGTGTTATCCTGTTACTCAATAAACAGGATCGTTTACCCGCCGAAACCAGAGAAGAAATTCTCCTTTCCCTGAAACAAAGACTGAAAGAAACTATTCCTGCTCATCATATTTTAGCCATAGCCGCTGCCCCTGAACCCCTAAAAGTTCGTCAACATCAAAGCAATGGGGAAATCAAGGAATGGACGGAACCCCAAACGGTAGTTATCGATCCTTTAGATAATAATCTCCGAAAAATTATCGAACAAGAAAAGCAAGAATTAGTTCTCGGAACTATCTGGCGACAAGCGATAGAATTAGCAAAGGAAACCAAACAATTACTCAATCAATCCCGACGCAAAAAGGCTTTACCTGTTATCGAACAATACCAATGGATAGCCGCTACTGCCACTTTTGCTAATCCTCTCGCGGCCTTAGATTTAGTTTTAGCGGCAGCCACTAACGCTCAAATGTTAGTGGATTTAGGGGCAATTTATCAACAAAAAATGTCCCTTGAACAAGCAAAAACAGCCATGACTACCCTAGGGAAGATGATGGTACAATTAGGCATGGTAGAAGTGACAACCCAGGCATTAGGAACGATTCTCAAGGGAAATGCGATTACTTATATCGCCGGTGGTACAGTGCAGGGAATTGGGGCAGCCTATCTAACTCGTTTAGCTGGTTTAAGTTTAGTTGAATATTTCCAAGAACAGGAAATTAACGAGCAACTGAATAATGATTGGAATTGGACGAGTTTGCAGAATAAAGTTAAACAGGTCTGGGAACAAAATCAGCGCCTAGCATTTTTACAGGATTTTGTCAAGCAAACGAGCGCTCGTTGGTCGGCATTTTCTGGTTAAAAAATGTAGTTAAGAACGGGGAAAAGGTAAATGCTGACGCAGCACATCCCAGCGCGAACAATCCCAATAATCGATATGAGAAATAATCAGATTATTGTCATCGAGAGTTAATTCGCTGCGTCCAGAAATAGCGATACGAGGCCGCCAAGGTAAAGGAGTTGTCCAGTGCAATGTCCAACGGGTATTAATAATATTTCCCTGCTGTTCAATTGCGTGGACATCCATCTTGATAGCTTGGAACCATTGACTCATAAAACCAATCATTTCCCGATAGCGTTTAATCCCCCGAAATTGATTGAGAGGGTCTTGAAAATAAACGTTATCAGCATAAATATCATAGGTTTGATCGAGGGGAAATCTTTGATAATCTTGCTGCAAAATAGCGATAATATCCATAAAGTAAGTAATTAGTTATAATTAAATTGAAGATAGATTTTGCCTTTGATCCCCCCTGCCCCCCTTGATAAGGGGGGTATCTGACAATTTTTAACAGCTACCTACTTGGCCAATTATTCCCGATAGCTATTGCCTTTTTTCACTGCTGAGGGGTCACTGTTAACTATTAAAAGATCACTCCCGTCAAACTAAAGGGACGCACTTCGGTAATTTTAACCTTAACAAATTTGCCTCGCAATTCCTCAATATTTCCCGTAAAGAAAGTTAAGCGATTGCCTCTAGTTCTTCCCATAACTTGACCAGCATCTTTAGGGTTAACGTCTTCCACTAAAATTTCCTCAATTCTGCCTAAATATCTTTGGGAACGTTCAGCGGCTTTTGTGGCCACTAAATGATTTAATCTTTGTAAGCGATCGCTTTTTACCTGCTCACTTAATTGATCATCCCAAATAGCGGCAGGAGTACCGGGACGGGGAGAATAGGCCGCCGTATTTAATTGATCAAAACCAATCTCATCGACTAATTTTAAAGTATTCTCGAACTGTGCCTCTGTTTCTCCGGGGAATCCGACAATCGCATCGGCACTAATGGCAGCATCCGGCATTAAATCGCGAATATTAGCAATAATTTGTCGGTATTTTTCCTGAGTATAGCCCCGTTTCATGGTCTTGAGGATATCATTATCCCCCGATTGAAAAGGGATATGAAAATGTTCACAAACTTTAGGTAATTCCTGACAAGCTTTAATCAAACGTTCGGTAAAATAGCGGGGGTGACTGGTGGCAAAACGGAGACGTTCAATGCCGGCCACATCGTGAACGTAGTAGAGTAAATCGGTAAAATTGTGCAGATGTCGGCCGCTTGCCGTCACTCCGGGTAAATCCCGTCCGTAGGCATCGATATTTTGACCTAAAAGGGTGATTTCTTGATAACCCTGTTGTCCTAATTGTGCCATTTCTGCTCGAATTGCCGCAGGAGTGCGAGATTGTTCCACCCCGCGCACCCCCGGAACCACACAATAGGTACAGCGTTCATTGCAACCATAGATGACGTTCACCCAAGCGGTAATATTACTATCCCGGCGCGGTTTGGTGATATCTTCCATGATGTGGATGGGTTCGGTGGCCACCACCTGGGAACCGTCAAAAACTTGTTGTAATAAGTCTCCCAAACGGTTTGCGTGTTGGGGACCGATAATTAAATCCACTTCGGGAACCCGTCTTAATAATTGTTCCCCTTCCTGTTGGGCCACGCAGCCAGCGACAATTAAAGTAAGATCGGGTTGAGTTTGTTTGCGTTTAGCCTGTCTGCCGAGATAGGAATACACCTTCTGTTCGGCATTATCGCGAATTGTACAGGTATTGTAGAGGATTAAATCGGCTTCGTTGGCATCCTCGGACCATTGAAACCCCAAATCTTCTAAAATACCCGCCATGCGTTCGGAGTCAGCTTTATTCATCTGACAACCAAAGGTGGTGATATGGTAACGACGTGGGGACTTATTCATGATGCTGGCTACAGAAACAAGAGTGCAGGTTTCTATTTTAGGCTATTTATCCTCTGACTTGAAAGAGGGTCTAGGGTGTGGGGTGTGGGGTGTGGGGTGTGGGGTCTAGGGAAAGAAACCTCTTTCATCTTCCCACTTCCCACTCCTCAGAATTAGACCTAAAGCATACTCAGCCATACAAGCAAAGAAAAACGAAACTTTTGCTTTGAGGATATCTCCTGACTGGTAGGATAAAAATAAACCATAACTAGGCAGTTTAACCTCCACGCCGCCGAGGCCACACCTTTAATCATCAAAGGAAAAGTATTTATATGTCTAAAAATCAAGTGTTCGATTTCTTCGCCTTAGCCGCTAAAAACGAAGAATTAGGTCAAAAAATGCGCTCAACCCAAGATCCTCAGCAGTTACTAGAGATAGCTCGCTCCCAAGGCTTCGATTTCTCCCTTTCTGAATTAGAAGCGGCACTCAAATCCTTGCACGAGAGTCCCGACTTTTTCCAAAAGTTAGCTCATGCAGTGTTAGAAGTTTTCAGTCCTAACCACGATAATTATCCCTCGATCGGTGTCCAACCCTACGAAGGTGAGATCGATCGCTAGAATCAGTGATCAGTGATCAGATGTGAGTTTTCAGTTCACTGATTACTGATCACCGAAAAAGACTCCCCTTCTCCCCTAGTGCTGATTCATTCTCCGAATCTAATTCTTTTTTTTGCTACCTTTAATCGCTTATGAGGTAGGCTAGGGAGCAGGGGAGTACAGGTTTTTGCTCTCATAGTAGGTTGATTCATGAATCAACTCTCATAGTAGGTTGATTCATGAATCAACCTACAAAGCGCGACGTTTTGAAAAATTTTCAGATATGTATTTCGGAGAAATCGACTAAAAACGTTGCCAGATAAGGAGTTGAGAGAATGACATAAGAGAGAATGAAACGACCCTACCCCTCTCCCCCACCCCCGCCGTATATAGTATAAAAAAATTATAAAAAAGCCGAAATCAGGGAAAATAGGCTTTTATCTGCCAATAAATCCAGCAGAGACAAGCAAGCCGACAAGGGGGAAGCTAAAGCGGAAATCGGCTCATAGCAAAGGTTTTAGCTGTAAATCTCCTGAGAATTGCTGAGGCTGATGGGCGAAGTAAAGGAATGATTAACTTTCGTTAACCTGAAGATGAGAAATAATCATAATGTTTTATATTGTCAAAGGTGTCATAGTTTCCTATGCTTTTTTTAGGTTGATAATTTTGCCTGACTCGTCAAATTTTTACCAACCGGCCCTAGAAAATAAAATTAGTGGATGAAAACGGTCACGATCGAGATAAAATTCAGGATGGTCTTACCCACCTTGCCACGATCCCGACTGCCACCAGAGCTAGAGCAGGAAAAGTAACAAGGAAAGAATTTGACTGAAACAAAATTGATAACGCTAACGAGATTAATAGTTTAGTTTGGCTTGACAAGCGAGGAACAAAAAAATGCCAATTGCAGTAGGAATGATTGAAACCCTAGGATTTCCCGCCGTTGTGGAAGCGGCCGATGCCATGGTCAAAGCCGCCAGGGTGACTCTAGTGGGTTACGAAAAGATCGGTAGTGGTCGCGTCACTGTCATCGTCCGGGGAGACGTTTCAGAAGTGCAAGCTTCTGTGGCCGCTGGAGTGGAAAACGCCAACCGGGTTAACGGAGGACAAGTGCTATCTACCCATATCATCGCTCGTCCCCACGAAAACCTCGAATACGTGCTGCCCATTCGCTACACCGAAGAAGTAGAGCAATTCCGCAGCTATTAAACACCGTTGATCGGGGTCAGCATCTATAGAGTCGAAGAAAGCCAACCATTAGGAGACAAAAATATTATGTCAATTGCAGTGGGCATGGTGGAAACCTTGGGTTTCCCGGCCGTCGTCGAGGCGGCTGATGCCATGGTGAAAGCCGCCCGCGTAACCCTAGTAGGTTACGAAAAAATTGGTAGTGGTCGCGTCACCGTCATCGTCCGGGGGGACGTTTCGGAAGTACAGGCCTCCGTATCGGCGGGGACAGAAGCGGCATCTAATCGTGTTAAGGGTGGTCAAGTCCTCTCGACCCACATCATCGCCCGTCCCCACGAAAACCTCGAATACGTTCTTCCCATCCGTTATACAGAAGCCGTGGAACAGTTTCGTGAAAGTGTTAACCCGCAACCTTTAAGACGAATCTAGAGCGCAACTAACTTTTAGTGTAAACAAATTCCATGCAAATTGCCAAAGTTTGCGGCACCGTCGTTAGCTCCCTGAAACCGCGCAGTATGACGGGAGTGAAACTTCTGCTTTTGCAATTCATCGACGCGCAAGGGCAACTTTTGCCTAAATACGAAGTAGCGGGTGATATTGTCGGAGCGGGGATTAATGAATGGGTGCTAGTGTCCCGGGGAGGAGCCGCCCGTATCGAAGACGGACAGAACAATCGCCCCCTTGACGCGATGGTGGTGGGGATTATTGACACTATAACCGTAGAAAATCGCACCCTCTACAGCAAGAGGGACGAATTTCGTCAATCCGGTTAAACATCGATAGGACCCAAACACAGTTAAGTAACAACCAGCCAGCCAAATTCAGTATGGAGGAAGACTAACTATGGTCGTCCGCACAACGGCGGCTAGTCCGAAAAAGCGGACCAAATCCCCAGAGGAAACGCACATAGACGAGAGTGCCAAAGTCCACACCTTCTCTAACCTCAGTGGCGCTATCGAGATCGGGGCGCGAGTGGTGATTGCTCCGGGGACTTCCATCCGCGCCGATGAAGGAACCCCCTTTCACATTGGCGACGACAGCAAAATTCAGGACGGAGCAATCATCCACGGTTTAGAAAAAAGCCGTGTGGTGGGAGATGACGGCCGAGAATATTCGGTGTGGATCGGCCGGGGCAGCTGTATCACCCACATGGCACTCATTCACGGGCCTGCCTATGTGGGCGATCGCTGTTTTATCGGTTTTCGCTCCACCGTCTTTAATGCCCGCATTGGTGCCGATTGCATCGTCATGATGCACGCCCTCGTTCAAGACGTGGAAATCCCCGCCGGGAAATTCGTGCCATCCGGTTCCGTGATCACCAGCCAACAACAGGCTGATCGCTTACCCGATGTCACAGAAATCGATCGAGCCTTCACCCGTCACATTGTCGATATCGACCTCGCCTCCAGCGTCCCGGTCAAAGCCCACAGCCCAGCGACTCCTCCACCGGCAGCCGCTATAAACATCGCTAATGAGACGCTATATAGAAATTCGGTGACACCTATGAGTTTAAATACAAACATTCGAGCGCAGGTTCGCTCCCTCCTCTCCCAAGGCTACAAGATCGGCATCGAATACGCTGACAAACGCCGCTTTAAAACCAGTTCTTGGTTAAGTGCCGGCTTTATCGACGGCGGCCGCGAAGAACAGGTATCCCAATCCCTAGAAGCCTCCCTGAGAGACCTGCAAGGCGAATACGTCCGCCTGATCGGAGTCGATCCCGCCGCTAAACGGCGCATACTGGAAATGATTATCCAACGCCCCGAAGACACCCCGGGAGAACCGGCCCGCACCACCACCGCCGTCCACGGCGGTCATGGCAACGGTAACGGCCATTCCGACCTGTCGGTACAAGTGCGTTCCCTGCTGGCCCAAGGACTGAAAATCGCCACCGAACACGCGGATAAACGCCGTTTTAAAACCAGTTCTTGGTTAACCGGACCTGCGATCGAAACCAAGAGCGAAGCGGGCATCATTCGCGATATTGAAGCGATCGTGACTGAAAATAGCGATGAGTACGTCCGCCTGATCGGGATCGACCCGCAAGCGAAAAAACGCGTCGTCGAAATGATTATTCACCGCCCCGGCAGCGCCCCCGCTAGTAACGGCAGCGGCAAAGCCAGCAGCTACAGCGCCCCCGCTAGTAACGGAGCCAGTTATAGCAGCAGTGGTAGCTTAAGTGGGGAAACGATCGCTCAAATTCGTTCCCTGCTCGCTCAAGGCTACAAAATCGGCACCGAACACGCGGATAAACGCCGGTTTAAAACCAGTTCTTGGCAGAGTTGCGCCCCGATCGAAAGCAATCGCGAATCCGATGTAATTACTGCTTTGGAAGATTGTTTACGGGAACATAGCGGCGAATACGTCCGCTTACTCGGTATCGATGCTAAAGCCAAAAAACGGGTTTTAGAAACAGTGATCCAGCGCCCCGATGGTTCGGTGAGTAGTAATGGCAGCAGTAAAACCGCCACCGTTGCCGAACCGAGTTTCAAAAGCTCTGCTTCCGGTTCCTCCGGCGGCGGTACTGCCACTTTAACCAGTACCTTAACGGCGGAAACGATCGCTCAGATTCGTTCTTTATTGAACCAAGGTCACAAAATTGGCAGTGAACACGCGGATAAACGTCGTTTTAAAACCGGTTCTTGGCAAAGCTGCACCCCGATCGATAGCAGTCGCGAATCCGATGTGGTGGCCGCTTTAGAAACCTGTCTGCGCGACCATCAAGGGGAATACGTTCGTCTGATCGGGATTGACTCCCAAGCGAAACGTCGTGTTCTCGAATCGATTATTCAACGCCCTTAATTTCAGGACTCGGCGATCGGTGAACGGAGATAGGTGTTAGGTGTTGGCGGATCGGGAAAAATACCGGAAACTCTAACCCCTACCCCCTAACCCCCGGTCACTGATCACTGATCACTGAGTGACTGTCAATTATGTCCTTACCCCCCGTTCAACCTATTAGCCGCTCGGAATTCTATGTCAATGGTGATGTAACCATTGATGAGAGTGCGATCGTGGCTCCGGGGGTGATTCTCCGAGCAGCCCCCAATAGCCAAATAATTATCGGTGCGGGTGCTTGCCTGGGTATGGGAACGATTTTAACCGCCTATCAGGGTGTTATTGCTATCGGTGCAGGAGCAATTTTAGGTACAGGTGTTCTCGTCGTCGGTCGGGGTGAAATCGGTGAAAATGCCTGTATCGGGTCAACCACAACGATTTTTAATGCTTCTGTGGCAGCGATGTCGATCGTGCCGTCCGGTTCCCTGATCGGAGATACTTCCCGTCAAATTACCATCGAGGTGTCAGCGACCCCATCGGAACCGGAAAGACCCCCTTTACCGGAACCGCAACCCGTAGTCAGTCAAGTGTCCCCAGTGCCGTCCGTGGAGGAAGTGGTCGCTGAAACCGTGGCCAGTCCTTGGGATAGCGAGGAAATGGTCGCCGAGGCCAGTCCTCCGGAAACCAGAGAACAAGCATCTACTACTAACCGACCGAATCAAGCATCGGTGGTCGGAAAGGTCTATATCAATCAGTTATTGGTCACGCTATTTCCAGAACGTCATCGTTTTAATGGCAACAATAACCATAATTCTTGAAGGGGAAAATAATCGTTCACAAGCCAAAAATCTCAACAATAATTACTGAGTAATTAGACCTAATTTATCTAGAGTTCACTGCTGTCTAACTGTCCTCTAGGTACTGGGTATAATTGCTTAGAAATCCAGTTAATATTTAGCGATTGCCGACAATTTTTTGAGGTTGTAATTATTGATAATCTTCCTCAATTAAAGAGTAGTTTTAATCGCTCAAAGCCTGATGAGCAGAAGTTTCTGCGTGTCAATCAGGTAAATTTTTGTTGATTTTTTTGTGTTTTTGTAGAGATTGTCAAAGTTAGATGACGACAGATTAAAGAAACTAATCCCCCCGAGAAAAAAAAACAATCAAAATTTTAGAGATAGGGAAAAAAAATGATCAGAATAGGATAAAGTTCATGTTAAGATGATCAGTTGAAAAAAACATTAGTGAAAATTGCTCCCTAACTTCGCTCCTGGCAGCAGGGGAAAGGAGCTTAAGAAAAATCTATGTCGGTTGACGGCGAGATTTTACAGGTGCGACTAATCATGCAGTTTATGGAGGAATAATCCCAATGGTGCAAGCCAAATCCAAAGGTTTCCAGGCCGGCGTAAAAGACTACCGCCTGACCTACTACACCCCCGACTACACCCCCAAAGATACCGATCTACTAGCTTGCTTCCGGGTGACACCCCAACCCGGAGTTCCTCCGGAAGAAGCAGGTGCGGCAGTAGCGGCGGAATCTTCCACAGGTACCTGGACCACCGTTTGGACCGATAACTTAACCGACCTCGATCGCTATAAAGGTCGTTGTTATGATATCGAACCCGTACCCAACGAAGATAACCAGTTCTTCTGTTTCGTTGCCTATCCTTTAGATCTATTTGAAGAAGGTTCCGTCACCAACATCCTCACCTCGATCGTTGGTAACGTTTTCGGGTTCAAAGCTCTACGCGGTCTCCGTTTAGAAGATATCCGTTTCCCCGTCGCTTTAATCAAAACCTTCCAAGGTCCTCCCCACGGTATCACCGTTGAACGGGACAAATTAAACAAATACGGTCGCCCCCTACTCGGTTGCACCATCAAACCCAAACTCGGCCTTTCCGCTAAAAACTACGGTCGTGCCGTTTATGAATGTCTCCGCGGTGGTTTAGACTTCACCAAAGACGACGAAAATATTAACTCTCAACCCTTCATGCGTTGGCGCGATCGTTTCCTCTTTGTCCAAGAGGCGATCGTTAAATCCCAAGCAGAAACCAACGAAGTTAAAGGACATTACCTAAACGTAACCGCTCCTACCTGCGAGCAGATGATGCAACGGGCTGAATTCGCTGCCGAAATCAAAACCCCGATCATCATGCACGACTACCTCACCGGTGGTTTCACCGCTAACACCACCCTGGCGAAATTCTGCCGCGACAAAGGGTTACTGCTCCACATTCACCGGGCAATGCACGCGGTTATCGACCGTCAGAAAAATCATGGTATCCACTTCCGCGTTTTAGCTAAGTGCTTACGTCTCTCTGGTGGTGATCACCTGCACTCGGGAACCGTTGTCGGTAAACTCGAAGGTGAACGCGGCATCACGATGGGTTTTGTTGACCTAATGCGTGAAGACTATGTAGAAGAAGATCGCGCTCGTGGTATTTTCTTCACCCAAGACTACGCTTCCTTACCCGGGGTAATGCCGGTTGCTTCCGGTGGTATCCACGTTTGGCATATGCCGGCGCTGGTGGAAATCTTCGGTGACGATTCCTGCTTACAGTTCGGTGGTGGAACCCTTGGCCACCCCTGGGGTAACGCACCGGGTGCTACCGCTAACCGTGTGGCTCTGGAAGCTTGTATCCAAGCTCGTAACGAAGGACGCTCCTTGGCCCGCGAAGGTAACGACGTTATCCGGGAAGCTTGCCGTTGGAGTCCTGAACTGGCTGCCGCTTGCGAACTCTGGAAAGAAATCAAATTCGAGTTCGAGGCTATGGATACCCTCTAATACAGCCCTTCAGAAGGTTGTTAGCAGTTATCGGTGGAAAATAATGCCGGGGACTTGCCCAAAATCGGCAAGCAGTCGCTAGAATTTCAACACTGATAACTGTCTAGCCAATAACTGAAAACTGTATAAAATGTATCCGAAAAAAGTTGTTCAAGATACCGCGAAAGTCTTACAAAGTTACCTAACTTACCAAGCGGTTCGCACGATTATCGATCAATTGTCAGAAACTAATCCGACTTTAGCTATTTGGCTGAGTCACTATACTTCTAGCCATTCCATTCAGGATGGCGAGGCCTATATTGCGGGGTTGATGACTGAGAATAAAGAGTTAGTTTTGCGGATCATGACGGTAAGAGAACATCTAGCCGAACAGGTTTTAGAGTTCTTGCCAGAGATGGTAAAAACGGGAATTATTAATGACAATACCGAACATCGTCGGCAACTTTTGGAACGTCTCACCCGTACTGCTATAAGTCAACCAGAGACATCGGAATTAAATCTCGATGTTGATGATCTACCCAACCCATAAGGAATCAAGAAACCCATGAAAACTTTACCTAAAGAGAAGCGTTACGAAACTCTTTCCTACTTGCCCCCCCTCACCGATCAACAAATTGCTAAACAAATTCAATACATGATCGATCAGGGTTATATTCCTGCTGTGGAATTTGAAAAAGACCCCAAACCCGCAGATTATCATTGGACGATGTGGAAACTGCCTTTATTCTCTGTTTCTGGTCCCCAAGAAGTTCTTAATGAAGTTCGCGAGTGCCGCACTGAATATTCTGATTGCTACATCCGCGTTATCGCTTTTGACAACATCAAACAATGTCAAACCATGAGCTTTATTGTTCATAAACCCAATGCCGGCCGCTACTAATTTGGCTGTCATCTAATTATTAACTTTTGAGGGGGGTTCTTAGACCTCCCTTTTTTTTGATAGAAAACGGGTTTCTTCAAGAAACCCGTTTTCTGCGCGTAAAGATCGCTTAAATCTTGGCCCGATTCTACCACCGCTGCCAAAACGTATAAAGCTGATAAGGAGGTGCAAAATCAGTTCATAAGATTTTTCGTACAACCCACGCTTTATCTTGGAGGTGCTACACTGGGTCTAGCTGGGCTAGGTTGTGCCGTAGCTGGAATGAAGAATCTGATAAAACCCTAATCCCCTTACTTTAGATGTTTTTAAATACCTTAATTTAAAAGTATGTTAACATCCCTGACTCTTCGGAATTTCAAAAGCTATCAGGAGGCAACCTTGTCTCTAGCAGCCATCACCTTTTTAATCGGTGCTAATGCGTCAGGGAAAAGTAATGCACTAGAAGCAATTCGCTTACTTTCGTGGTTAGCAAAAGGCAGCAGGTTAGATGACATTGGCGACAAAATCTAACTCTTTGCTAAAGGGTTTCTGACAATTAACGTACTTAAATTGACGACGATTAACTTGTAGGTACACTGGTTAGCCTGAGAGCGGTAAATCTTTGACTAAATGTCGATGATTTTGGTGTAGTTTATCGCTCTCTAACCCACAACGAGGACAGGTTGCTTTTTTATTTTTTGATTCAATTCGTCAAACTATACCGATATTTTCTAGGTGTCGATAGCCTTGAATAGAGGTTCCTTTTAGGTTCAAAAATTTGTCAACTATCATAGGTAAAATACTCTCGTTTTTGGCGATTATATCAAATCTTAACTCTATTGTCTATCTTTGTGGCCTTAACTTGTTTGTGCCTTAAGTCCTTCCCTATATGAATTTTAGCTTTTATTTTAAGTTAATTATTTGCATAACAATTCTGGAATAGCCTATTTTTCCGATTTTATTGATACAAAGAGCGGGTGAAATCTAAAACTTTTTGTTGCTTTTTTTGGGTAATTTATCGATTAAAGCTGTTAGCTTTTCTGTTAAAGATAACCAAGTTTTGCTCTGAGCTTTCCAGATGACAATAAATTGCTGCATTGGGAGAGAACAAAGGGCTATAGTTTCCCCTAGATTATTACTAAATTCAATTTCGTAACAACCATCATTGTAGTCTTCAACAATTGTCCCTTGTTCTCCCATTATTAAGTTATGTTCAGGCAAGTCAACTAATAATTCCACGAGGTCAAATAATTCTGGTTTAATCATGGTCTTTTTCTCACATATAAAGTTACTAATTTAGCTGTATCACTATCAGGCTCAACAATCCATCCAGTCCTCACTATTTCTTGTTGCCCTGGTTCAATTCCTGTAATTTATAGGTCAACTTGATAGCGTTTGCCATGTCGATCTGTACTTTTATAAACAGCTTTTGCTTCAAGGGATTTGTTAGCGATTTGTTGTAGAAGTGGCTCATAATTATCTTGAGTATATCCTAAGTGGCGTTGAAACATGATGGCTTTATTTAATCCTTTTGGATTGTCTAAATTGAGAGCATATTGGGTTAATTTTCTAGAATCTATTTTGACTTTGTTGACAATATCTTTTAATTTCATTGGAATTAAGACGATTATTAATTTTGACTTTGCCTCTAGTTTCATATTTCATAAGGGAGCATCTCACCTTTGCAATAAGTAGAAATGCTTAATGAGATCAATAAAAAAGTTAAAAAAGGCAACCATTTAGCTCTGGACTTTACCCGTACAAAAATACTAGCTATGGCTAAAAGTCTTACAGAGCCTGAGTTAAAGCCATATAATACCAATGAGCTACTGAACACAAAATCCTGAAGTCTTTACGCAGATAGGGTTTGAGGCAAAAATTTTCAAATTTGACCTTTCGACCATTATAGCTTGTTTCGGGGCAGAAAACCAGCAAAAACATGGCTACAGAGGGAATCGCTTACTCTAGAGATTAATGACATCATCTGTGATCATAAGGTTAGCGATCACTATAAAGCCAACTCCACAGAATCGCTCTACTCTAGATACAGTCAACGGTACAGCCATTTTCAAGGGGAAAATGTACCCAGTAGCGTCTTTTCAATTTTTTCTGAGAAGCGACCTGCAGTAAGGGTAAGGGTTCCGCCCTAATGCCAATAAACAGCGATCTTATCTCCCCAAGCCTAGATTATACTGTTCGGATATGCCCTGCCCTACAGTTTGAGTTTTCAAGCTTATGGGTGCTAGTTTTCGGTACTTGTTAGAGTCTATAAGCTGCGCTGGTATTGGAACTTTTAGTACAAATGCTCAAACTGCACCAGTCAAGATTTAATGGGTGAAAAGTATGTTAACATCGCTGACTCTTCGGAATTTTAAAAGCTATCAGGAGGCAACCTTGTCTCTAGCACCCATCACCTTTTTAATCGGTGCTAATGCGTCAGGAAAAAGTAATGCACTAGAAGCAATTCGCTTACTTTCGTGGTTAGCGAAAGGCAGTAGGTTAGATGACATTGAACGCAACATTCAAAGCGGGAATGCAATTGCTCGTGGACAAGCGATCGATCTTTTCGGTGCAGAAAAACAGTATTTTACCTTGGGAACACACATTGATAACGCTCCTGACGGTTGGACTGATTTCGAGATTGAAATTGGGCTATTATCAGACCAACTTATTATAATCGGAGAAAGTGTCAGTAAAGCTAGTAAAGATCAGGAATTAACACTTTACAAAATTGATGGCGATCCCAACTCACACACCGATGAAATTAGTGTGACGTATAACAATTTTAATAAAGGTGGTAAAAAGCCCCACATACCTTGCTCTAACCGACAAGCTATTTTTTATCAATTGGAAACTCCCAGTCGGTTCCAGCAAAATCATACTCAATCACAAAAAATTATTCCAGCAGTTACTAAAGTAATTCGAGAAACCTTGAGAAATATTGTCTTTCTTGATCCTCGTCCAGCAGTAATGCGGGATTATGCTTACGCTAAATATGATGATATTAAAGAAGATGGCTCTAACCTTTCTAGTGTTCTTTACGCAGTTTGTCAGCAGGGAGAGACTCAAAAAAACAAGTTGCTTGACTTCATTCGTTCATTACCAGAACAGGATATTACCGATATTCGCTTTATCATTACAGACCGCAAGGATGTTATGGTGAAACTAATAGAGTCTTTTGGGAACAAAGAACATCAGATAGATGCTCCTTTGTTGTCTGATGGTACTCTGAGAGTTTTAGCGATTGCTGCAACTCTACTAAGTGTAAATCCTGGAACTTTCGTAATTATTGAAGAGATCGATAATGGTGTTCATCCCAGTCGTGCAGATAATTTAGTTAAGCAAATTCGGGAGATCGCCTTAGAAAGAAAACTGAGGGTACTGATCACCTCCCATAACCCGGCGTTATTAGATGCAGTACCCGATAGTGATATTGGAAATGTACTTTGTTGTTACCGAGATCCGCAAGCAGGAGATAGTCGTATTGTCCGATTAGCTGATTTAGAGCGTTTCCCCGAATTAATTGTGCAGGGAACTCTTGGTCAGTTGATGACTAAACAAGTATTAGATAAGTTCTTAAAGGATAAGTCCACAGCAGAACAACGTCAACAAAACGCGCTAAGTTGGTTAGAGCAATTAAAACAGGGAGAAGTAGCCTGATGGGAGCTATTTGTCTGATCGATACTTCGATCTTTTTAGAGATACTTAATGTACCCCACAAAGCGAGTCAATCTGAGTTAATATTTCAAGAGTTAAAAGAGAAAATTGAAGCTGGAGAATCTCTTTTTTTGCCAATGGCGACCATTCTGGAAACTGGCAATCATATTGCCAAGGCCAAAAAGGTAGATGGCAATCAGCGACGTACTTGTGCAGAAAAATTTGTAAATCAGGTAACACAAGCTCTTGAAGGAAAATCTCCCTTCACCCCTATTAATTTTCTAAAGAAAGAAGACCTGCAAGGATGGTTAAAAGAGTTTCCTGATGAAGCGATGGGAGGTAGGGGACTGGGAGACCTTTCTATCATTCATGATTGGCAAAGAATTTGTGATCAAAATCCAGTCCGCCGCGTCTATATATGGTCTTTGGACAATCACCTTAACAGTTACGATCAGCCACCGAAGTTATGAGTAATTGACTACGGATTTAGTTTTAATAGTCGATTTGTAGTTTAAGAGGTGGAGATTTAATTAGGGCTGGCTGAATAAATCTAAAAACCTTGTTGGATAAGACTTTTAGACCTTTTTGGAAATCAAAAAGTACCGAACCTGGGAGTGAGCGGGGGGAAAATTCAGGGACTTTTTCCCTGAAAATTAGGTAATTGACCACCTCAAAATCGGTAAAACCCCACACCCCACACCCCACACCCTGCCCCCACGAAAAACTTTTTCAGCAAACCCTAATTAGAGATTAGCGAAGCTTAATCCACCGAAAAACATAATCCACTAAATCGCGACAATTCGTCAGGATAACCATTAAGCGGTGCGTCAACGATAGCTTAACACCCTCTACCACTGTCAACCTAACTTCTAATTAGGTTGCTTAGGTTTTTCAAGTTGCTCTTTAACTAATTCTAAGGGAAGTTTTAACACTCTAGCAATTTGTTCGACGGTTAAGCCTTCTTTCATCAATTCTGTAGCGATTTCGAGTTTAGATTCTTCAGCAAGATTAGATTTTTGTAATTGATTTTCTGGTAGTTGATTACAGATATGACCTTTATTAATTTGTACGGGATTTATTACATTAAAGTTATGAGAGACATTATAATAATATCTTCGCAGACTAGACCTAAGATTGGCTTTATTAACTTCTTCTCCTAAAATTTCCGATAAGGTTTTCCATAGCTTACCGGCTACATCCTTGACATATTTCTCGGAACGATGATGATTTTTAGCGATTTCTGTATATTTTTGGTGGTTAATCACCCCTTCTAAGATTTCAGACTGAACATCATCTAAATTTTCTCCTGTATAGGAGAAGATGAGATTATCAACAGTTGTAATTAAAGAGTGAATATCAAAATTGTTCATTTTTAAACACAGAATCAAGATTAATAAGCTTTTACCTGACATTATATGACATTATCAGGTGTGCGGTCAATTTAATATTATTTTTAGATTTAAGTTATTTTTCTTAATACTGCTTTATATACCCTTAAAACGCTCTCATTCCCTCGAAAAAGAACCCAGTAACGTCGGTTAAATTGCCTTTTTTTTATAACTCATTCCCCCTTAATTGAATAAGTTGAGGGGGATTTTTATAGATTAATTTTCGGCTTCATTTTCTAAAATTTCCTGTAATTGTGAACGCAATGGAGTTAGATTATTTTCAATCGTCCGCCAAGCAATTGCCAATTCTACCCGAAAATATTCATGAAAAATGACATTTCGCATATCTCCCATTAAACGCCAAGGAATTTGAGAATAACGCAATTGTACCTCACTAGGAATATTTCTAGATGCCTCACCAATAATTCCTAAATTATAAAGAACTGCTTTAAGAGTCACTCGATTTGAGCTAAAATCTTCAAAGGTCATATTAGCCGTCCATTCCAAGATTTCATCAATGGATTCAATAATATCTTGAAGACGAAGTTGCCAATCTCTAAAAGGCATTAATCACATCCTTTAATACAGGTTGTCGTAAATGTTCTTTTAAAGAATCTTGAGTACCTAAATCAACAGAACATCCTAATATATCTTCTAAGTAAAGTCGTACCTCGATAAACTCAAATAACCCTACCGCTTTACTAAATTCTACCAATAAATCTACATCACTGTCAAAACGTGCTTCATCCCTTGCTACTGAACCAAATAGAGACAGAGATTTTACCCCTAGTTTTTCTAATTGTTCTCGGTGTTTTGCGAGAATTGTTAGTACCTCATCTCGTTTCATGGCTATTTCCTGAAATCTGATTCTTTCATTGTAACCTTAATGGTTGTCTCGTTGATATTGGCTCTCATGATGAAGTTTATTAAAATAGAAATTATTATTGAACTTAGAAATGCTCTGCCAGTGCCAAATACCACCATTAATTAGGTTACTTAGGTTTTTCAAGTTGCTCTTTAACTAATTCTAAGGGAAGTTTTAATACTCTAGCAATTTGTTCTACGGTTAAGCCTTCTTTCATCAATTCTGTAGCGATTTCGAGTTTATATTCTTCTTCTGGATCAAATTTTTGTAATTGATTTTCTGGTAGTTGATTACAGATATGACCTTTATTAATTTGGACACCGTTAACGACATTATTGTTAGCGACATTATAATAATACCTTCGCAGACTAGACCTAAGATTAGCTTTATTAATTTCTTCTCCTAAAATTTCCGATAAGGTTTTCCATAGCTTACCGGCTACATCCTTGACATATTTCTCGGAACGATGATGATTTTTAGCGATTTCTGTGTATTTTTGGTGATTAATCACCCCTTCTAAGATTTCAGACTGAACATCATCTAAATTCTCTCCTGTATAGGAGAAGATGAGATTATCAACAGTTGTAATTAAAGAGTGAATATCAAAATTGTTCATTGTTAAACACAGAATCAAGATTAATAAGCTTTTACCTGACATTATATGACATTATAAGGTGTACGGTCAATTTAATATTATTTTTAGATTTAAGTTATTTGTCTTAATACTGCTTTATATAGCTTTATATAACTTTAAAAGCCTTGAAAGAAAATTTTAGGGTTAGTAAGCTTGGGTGGACGTTCAATCATTTACTACAAGCTGAGGAGTATTTATCATGTTGTTAAATCTAATCCAAAAAGGACTTTACTTATCAAGTCTTTTTGCTGTATCCCTTTTCTTGCCTATCAAAGCGGTGGGACAAATTACTGGTATTACCTTTAATCAAGCCAACTTTGATCTTGATAGTGATATTACTACTAATTCTAATTGGGGTCAAACTGATTTATCTTTTATTGGTAGTTCAGATTTTCAGTATTTTAACCTTGTAGTAAACGGGAATTGGCTAATTCAAGATGATCCTCTTTTAAGTATAGAAGGTTCTGGTATTTCACAGACACTAACTTTCAATTTTGATTTAGGAAATACAATTGGTAATGATGTTTCTTCTCTTGATTATATAGCCTCTTTGACAAGCACACCTTTAGGTATGCAACCTTCAGGAACACCATTAACATCTTCAGTAGGAGATGTTGATATCATAACAGGAGGATGTTTATCTGGTATAGCTCCACTTCCTCTTACAGTTCCTCAACCAATTATAGGTGGAACGCCAGTAAACTGGGCTTATCATCCAGGAATGGTTAATCAAGATGTTGGGAAGAATGAATGTGCGCCGGGGGCATTTTCTAACAGTCTAAAATGGCTAGATATAGAAAACAAAATACCTGAAACTTTAAAAAGTATTGAAGGTCTTAAACAGATTTTGATGACTACACCAGATGGGACTGCTGTACCTGCTTGGTCAAAAAAACGTGATGCTCTCAAAGATTATGTCACCACTAAATATTTTGGACCTGGTGATGGTCTGTTTATCATGAATGATGCAAACATTATTGATCAGATAATTGCTGAAATAAAACATGGTGAAGATGTTGAAATTTGGGGTGAAGGCCATGCTGCTGTTTTAACCTGTGTCATCAAGTTTGCTGACGGAAGAGCGCAACTTTGTATAACCCACGATACAAAACAAGGAATGCCAGGGGGTACTATTACTGAAAAAGCAATTTATAATCCCATAACGGGTCAATTTGACACTGCTGCTACGTTTATGCCTGTAGGATCGACAATTCGAGGATTTATTTCAGAGTCAAAAATTCCGGAACCTTCAACAGTAACGGGTTTGTTAGGTCTTGGAATACTTGGTGCAGGTGCAACCTTAAAACGCAAAGTAAAACGCTCTCATTCAACCGAAAAATAACCCACTAACGTTGGTTAAATTGCTTTTTTATATAACTCATTCCCCCTTAATTGAATAAGTTGAGGGGGATTATTTGTTAGGTTTAGGCTTTGCACCATAATGGTTGATAATTAAGATGAGGTCTTAAAATGGAACAGCAAACCCTAAGAGGGACTTGGGGATGGCTGTGTCCTCAACTTGCCTACGCATTTGAAAAGTCCCCACTATAAATCTTAGGGAGACTTAGACAATTTAGCTGATGGAAAATAGCTGATGCACTTGCGCTAGGGTTTTCGTATCTTGAAAAAACCGTTTTTTGTCTAAGTTCTAAGGGAGTTATACTAGCGCACTTTGCCCCCTAAAAGCTATCATCTTGAAAGGGGGCATTTAAGAAGTATAGTGAGCGACTCTTTTCTAGGTACAGTTCATGCTGAATAAATTAATAGTTAAAAATTTGACGGTTTTTCCCGGGAGCATCTCACCTTTGCAATGAGCATAAATACTTAGTGGAAAAATAGGCTTTTCGAGGGTAATTCTTGTTTTAATTCTCCATGTACGCAGTCTTTAAAAGCCTCTATTTCGTTCCAAGACACGATTAAGAGTGGCTTTT
>NZ_JADBSZ010000206.1:0-18273 GCF_020246425.1 Microcystis sp. M079S1 | reverse complement strand
GTAAAAATATTTTGGCCGCAGGGCTTGCGGTGTCAGTCTGTAGAGCGACCATAAGACCAGAACAGAGTAAATCTGTTAAGGCAGGTGCGAAAAATCCTTCGGGAAAGAAGCAGAAACCTAAATCGTGAGGTTTGGGAATCGCCGTCCGTTTTACGGCGGCGAGGATGTCAACTTGATCCTTCTCCCATTCTCGCTTTATCCATGGGAGACTACCCTTTAATTATCACCCCAAAATATAGTGCCAGTGTTTGTTTCCCCAGCAGATACCGGCATCTGTCCCCTTTTGTCGATTAAATTTGTTAGATTTTGGAGGAGAAATGTTAACTTATTTTAAAATTTATGTTGAGCAGCACTGCTACCTATCCCATCGGGGGAACAGATATCGATCGCTTTGATTGTCGTCAAGTTTGGTATCCTATCTACTACGTCAAAGATTTAGACAAAAAGCAGCCCCAACGCTTTACCCTACTAGAAGAGGATTTAGTGATTTGGTGGGACAAAAATCAGCAAGAATGGCGAGTTTTCGAGGATAAATGTCCCCATCGTCTCGCTCCTCTCTCAGAAGGTCGTCTTAACGAAAGCGGACATCTAGAATGTCCCTATCACGGTTGGTCTTTTTCCGGAGGAGGAAACTGTGAATTTATTCCCCAACAACCGGAAAACAGTCAAGCTAACACCTCTCGACGCGCTTGTGTGCGGTCTTTTCCCACGGCTATCCGTCAGGGATTATTATTCGTTTATGCGGGTAATCCCGAAAATGCTCCCCTGACTGCGATTCCAATTATTGAACCCATGGAGGAGGATGCTGATGCTTGGATTTGTTTGGATACCTTTCGAGATCTACCCTACTCGGCCGTCACTTTAATCGAAAATATTATCGATTCTAGTCATGTTCCCTATACCCATCATCTCACCATCGGTAATCGGGCCAATGCCGCTCCTATGGAATTAGAAATTATCGAGTCCAATCGTCAGGGATTTAAGGGTATTTGGCCCGAAGGACCGCGTAAAGGTAAATTAGGTCAGCAATACAGCAATTTTATCGCCCCCGGATTAATTTACCACGATCTCACCTCGGAAAAGTTCGGACGGACTTTAACCGTAGTCTATGCAACTCCCATCCGTCAGGGAGAATGTCGTCTCTTTGCTCGTTTTCCCTTTAAATTTAACTCTAAACTGCCGAAATTCTTCATTAAGCTTACCCCCACTTGGTATTCCCACATCAATCAAAACGCTATTCTTGAAGATGATCAGATTTTTCTCTACTATCAAGAGCGTTATCTGCAAGCTCAGGGGGATAGTCGGAATTTTAGTCAAGCTTGTTATCTCCCTACCAAAGCGGATTTATTAGTGTTTGAGTATCGCAATTGGGTTAATCAATACCAAGCTGATCCTTTTGCTGGTCAACCTTTCCCCCCCCTACAATCAAAAGAGATTCTCCTGGAACGCTATCACTCCCATACCAAAAATTGTGCTGTTTGTCAAGGGGCTTTAAAAAATATTAATCGTCTGCGGGGGTTAACATTAGCGATCGCTATTGTTCTTGGTCTATCTTTACCACTTTTAGCCCTAATTTTCGGTCAATCGGCCCTCCTTCCCGTGACAGTGCTGACAGCATTAACTGTAATTATGGTGGCAGCTTATTGGCGCTTGGGGGAACTGATAAAACAGTTTTATCAAGGACGGGAACTATTGCCGAGAAATACTGGTAAAAAGCGATAAAGCTGCCGAAAAAGAGCAGAAGTTAGGGAACCTGTTCCTCGCTATCCACTTTGGGGGTTTGGTTTTGGGAAGATTGCTGAAGTTCTTGCCAGCGAGTTTCTGCCAGTTGTTTTTGTGTTTGCACTTCTCGGTCATTGGAACGATAACGAAGTGATTCTTGATAAGCTTGAATCGCTCGCTCGTATTGACCGAGTTTAAAGCAACTATTGCCTAAACTTTTCCAGGTTTCGGGGTTATCTTTTTGTCTTTGAATCGCCTGTTGATAGGCGTTTATGGCTTGGGAATAGTCGCCTAAACGATACCAAGCGTTACCGATACCGATAAAAACTTCGGCTTTTTGGGAAGAAATGCGGCGAGCTTTTTCGTAGGATGCGATCGCTTCTTGAAATCTTTCCATTTGATGAAGTAATGCCCCTTGATTTAACCAAGCTTGATAATAATTAGAATTGGCTTTAGTTGCTTGAGTAAATGCCTCCAAAGCTTCTGACTTGCGGCCTAATTTTTGCAGAATAATCCCTTGACTATAGTGAGCTTGGGAAAATTGGGGATTAAATTGTCCGGCTTTGCTATAACTTTCTAAAGCATCATTAATTTTATTTAATTGATACAAACTATTACCTTTTTGATACCAAATTAAGGCATTATCCGATTCGAGCGCTAGAGCCTGATCATAGGCTTTAACTGCCCCTTCATAATCCTCAATATTTTGTAATGACCAGCCTTTTTTATACCATGTTTTGGCATCATTTTGCTGAAAAGTTAACAATTTGTCAAGAGCTTTTTGGGCGGCGGAATATTGTTGCAGTTCTAGATAGATATCGGCTTTACCTTGCCAAGCTTGACTAGCGGCAGGATTAAAAGATAAGACCCGATCAAAACTTTCCAAAGCCTCCTGATTTTTGCCTAATTTATCTAAAGCTTGCCCGCGACCGAGCCAAGCTTGCCAAGCGGAATCTGGGTTAATTTGAATAGCTTTTTCGTAGGTATTTAAAGCTTCCGAGTATCTTTTTAAAGCTAATAAAGCATCAGCTTTTCCTTGCAATGCCTCAAGATAATCGGGATTAATTTTTAAGGCTTGACCATAGGAATTAAGGGCATCAGTATAGCGTTTGAGTTGATAAAAAGTCTGACCTTGTTGATAGTAATCAAGAGAATTACGAGAATTTTGCCAATAGTTAAAACCCAGATAAGCACCTGCTATTAAGCCAATTGTCCCAGAGACAACCAGGATTTTTGTTAGCCAAGATTTCCCTGGACGAGCAATCGGACTTTGAGGTTTCACCGACTGGGTAGTTTTCGGATCGAGATGATGAATTTTCCCTAATTTTCTCAGATCGATTAATGCTTCACTGACACTGGTATAACGCTGACGAAAATCATAGCGGATCATGCGCTCGATAACATAACTAAACTCGGCGCTAGTCATGGCCAAATGTTGCCAGAGAATTTCCCCCGTGCGAGCATCCAGTGGAATATCTTCGGGCTCTTTACCGGTTAAAGCTTGTAATCCAATAATACCAGTGGCATAGATATCGCTACTAAAACGCGGATAACCTTGGGCCTGTTCACTGGGGAAATAACCAGGGGTACCAATAGCGATGGTAGAAACGGTTTTACCTTCTTTAACCACTTGAGTGCTAATTTGTTTGACAGCACCAAAATCAATTAAAACCAATTGATGATCTTGGCTGCGACGAATAAGATTAAAGGGATTAACATCGCGATGGATCACCTGTTTGTGATGGACAAATTCGAGAATTGAGAGAATTTCTGTTAATAAAGCCACCACTTTCCCTTCATCTTGCCTATAGACACCGGCAATAATTTCTCTGGCTAAATCTTCCCCTTCAATGTATTCTTGCACGAGGAAAAATTGCCCATTTTCCTCAAAATAAGCAAATAAACGGGGAATATGGCGATGAATGCCCAATTCTTGCAGGATTTTCGCCTCGGTTTCAAAGAGTCGTCTAGCGATGGCTACAGTTTCGGCATCCTGGCACTGGGGTTTAAATTGTTTGATCACACAGCGATTTTGATTGGGTAACTGGCGATCGCAGGCCAAGAAAGTTTGTCCGAATCCCCCTTTTCCCAATTGACGGATAATTTGGTAGCGATGACTAAGGATTTTTCCGGCAGCGAGTTCCATAGACGATGGCAATCCGAGGTTTTTTACTATTCTAGGCTTTTCGGCTCTCTTTTGCGGTCGCTGGACAAAATGCGGAAACTTTCCCATTCTACTTTTTTCCCTATAGAGAGAGAAAAAATTCCCTGTTGAGGGGACTGACATGACAGACAGAAAAAAATAATCTAGAAACAGAGAAAGTTCACCGTTGTTTTTTGAGAGGATAACCGCTATGTCTATCAATCCTGTTACTAGAGCCAGCACAGCTTTACTGATTACCCTGCTCATGGGGTCGATGTCCGGTACTTTTCCCGTCCTCGCTCAAAGTAATATTAATCGGCCACGTCTCATCGCTCAACAAATCTCGATTCCGGCGGGAACAGTTATCCCTTTGAATTACGAGAAAGCCGATAAAATTTTAGTTTCTAAAAGTGATGTTATTCCTCTGACTTTAACCGTAGCCAGAGATATTCGTAACCGGAATGGGATTGTGGTGATTGCAGCGGGAAGTGAAGTTAAGGGTACTTTAGAAGCGGCGGGCCGAGGTGTGCGCTTTATTGCCGATGAAATTCGCCTCGATGGGGGCAATCGCACTATTCCCCTCAATGCCACTTCGCGATTAATTACTACCACTGAAACCCTGCGTAAAGGGGCAAAAACTCAAGATATCTTAGGGGGAACCCTCGCCGGTGCGGGAGCAGCCACAGCGATCGCTGCTCTCACGGGCGATCGCAAGATCGAAGTTCTCGATGTCTTAGCGGGGGCAGCCGTGGGAACCCTTGCGGGATGGGGTTTACCGACGGCGGGAATTGTCGGTGGTAGTTCCGCACAGTTATACTCTGTTAACCCCGATCGAGATTTAAATATTACCCTGCAATCGCCCCTAGTGATCAGAGATTAGTTAGGGTCTGCTGGCGGACTTGGTGTCAACTCATTGGTTTAAGCTGCCCGCGCCTTTAAATTGCTTGTTGAGACGAGACAAGAGATAAGAGACAAGACCCCCCAACCCTAGGGTTGGGTAGGGTTGATTCATGAATCAACCCTACCCCCCCAACCCCCACCCCCCCTGCCCCCCCGACATCGGGGGGGTCGGGGGGCAAGGGGCGGCAAGGGGGGGGCAGCTAATCTAAGGATAGGCGGTTAAGATGCGTCTTAGTTTAATTGGAATGGTCGATTTGTTAGATTTTTAATAGTCGGTCTGTCAACCGATCGACAAAAACAGTTAAAACATCAGAATTCAGAGATCAAACTATGAAACTTCCTACAGGGTTACGGCGAACTATTACCCACGCTTTGGCAACTTTTCTGGGAGTTATGCTCGGTTTTAGCAGTTTAGCGGCGGTAAATGCTCAAAATCTGCCCACTGCTGCCGCAGATCTGGCCAGAATTCCCCCGGAGATGACCGCGGAAAGTTTTGTCGCTAAGGCAGTGGCGCGCACGGGTGCGGCAGTGGTGCGAATTGACACCGAAGCGATCATTACTCGTCCCAATAGCCCCTTTTTTGATGATCCTTTTTTTCAGGAGTTTTTTGGGGAACAGTTTCGTCTTCCCACCCAGCAGCGAGTTGCTGGCCAGGGATCGGGTTTTATTATCGATGGCAGTGGTTTAATCTTAACTAATGCCCATGTGGTCGATAATGCCGATAAGGTAACGGTAACTTTAAAAGATGGTCGTAGCTTCAAAGGAGAAGTGCGCGGTACTGATGAGATCACTGATTTAGCCGTGGTGAAAATTAATCCCCAAGGGGAAAATTTACCTGTAGCCGTCCTCGGCAATTCCTCATCCATACAAGTGGGGGACTGGGCGATCGCAGTAGGCAATCCCGTCGGTCTAGATAATACGGTAACTTTAGGAATTATTAGCACGATCGGGCGCTCGGCGGCTAAGGCGGGTGTTCCCGATAAACGCATTGATTTTATCCAAACCGATGCCGCTATTAACCCGGGTAATTCCGGCGGTCCTTTACTCAACGCCCAAGGGGAAGTCATCGGCATCAATACGGCGATTCGTGCCGATGCCATGGGCATCGGTTTTGCCATTCCCATCGACCGGGCCAAGCAGTTACAAGCAACCCTAGAAGCAGGTCAAAAGGTGGCCCATCCCTATATCGGTGTGCAGATGGTTAATCTAACTCCCGATTTAGCCCGGGCTAATAATCAAAACCCCAATTCTCCCATGATCGTCCCGGAAGTGTCGGGAATTTTGGTGGTGAAAGTCCTACCCAATACCCCCGCCGAAAAAGCCGGGATCCGTCGCGGGGATGTGATTGTTAAAGCTAATAATCAACCGGTTAGCGATGGCGCTGAGTTACAGGAAATGGTGGAAAAAACCGGGATCGGTCAATCTTTACCCCTAAGAATCAGAAGGGGGGAAAGGGCGATCGATCTCACCGTAATCACCGCCCAAATGTCAAATCAGTAATCGGCAGTCAGTGATCAGTTATCAGATGTGAGTTTTCATGCCTTGATTGAGCAGCGACGAAAATCTTTTCAGGACTCGTAGCGCCGATAAAGCCGCTGCAACTTGTCATAGAAACGCTTGCGGACTTTTTCCGGGGAGATCAGCAAGCAATCTTCTCCGTAGGGAAGAATCTCGCGGAAAAACCAGAAGCTACTCGTTACCTGTCGGGTAATCTGCCGGACGAGGGGATCGTTCGAGATCAATTCGTTGGCGATATCGATAGCGGTTTTAGTCCGGTACGATCGAGCTAATCCATCGAATAGCTGAAACTCGGCTGACACACTATCAAGCTGATTGCGCCATTTGCCCCTAGGGATTGGGGTAATTAAGGAATCGTTGGGGATTCGATCGAGCCGTAAACTCCAATTATGGTGTAGTTCGGAAATATCTTGATTTCCCTCGGTTTCCTCGCACCAACAATCGAGATATAAGCGATCCTCGTGACGATTGATAGCGGCATGGTAAAGATGGAATTGCCAGATTCGATCGCCGGCATCCTGATAGGATAACTGAAACGGTTGTTGTCGGAGAATGCAGCGATCGAGTTCCAGTCGCCATGGTGGGGGAGGATTATCGAGGCGGCGTTCTAGCTCTTTCCGTAAGGGTCCCGACAGTTCGCTCCGCTCTAATAGTAGTTTAGTTAGTTCTAGGGCGATGGGGATTTGTCCGGCATCGATGAGAAAATCGATCGCCTGTTGGAGCATCTGCAAGCGATCGGGCTTCCAGTCGTGATTAGGAGCGATTTTAAGCTTATTACGGGCAATTTCTTTGATTAACTTCGATATATTCGGTTTATCTCCCCAAAATAGCCCGAATTCACTGGCAAGGATTTCTAGGGCCTGTTTTTCTTTTTCACTGACCGATAAAGTGATTGATTGTCCTATCCGGCTCATAGTTTATAAATATACGGACACTTTTTCTGTTAAGGTACTTGTCCATCCCTATTATCGTGGTTAGTATGGAAGATAGCAAGGAATTACGGACAGAAATTCATGGTAAATTATCAAGTAACGCTCAAGCCGGTCTATTCCTGTCCCGCGGACGAGATACCAGACGGGATCAAGGTTCCGCAAGGATGGCGGTTATCGTGGCATCAGGTGGAGACGTGGAAAGCACTCAACGATCCCGATGTCGATGTGATTTTCAATACGGCCATGACGGGGGACGGGAAAAGTCTAGCGGCCTACCTGCGAACTTTGCAAGGATATTTCCCGATTATGGGACTCTACCCAACCAACGAACTAGCGCGGGATCAGCGGGGTCAGATCGAGGCATATATTCAACGATTTCAACCAACGGATCAACCCCGGGTCAATCTTTTAACCGGGCCCGAGTTGGAATTGTACGCCGAACGGGATGGGAAAACGAAAGCGATCGCTCTAGAGACTCGATCGAAACAGTCGGAAATTCTCTTAACTAACCCCGATATTTTCCATTATCTGCATCGGGGGGCCTATTTAACCCCCTACGATAACCCCGATCAGCTATGGAACCGGATCGATAAACATTTCGATCTCTTCCTATTCGATGAATTTCACGTTTTCGGCACGCCACAGGTCGCCAGTATTATCAATACCATGCTTCTAATCCGACGGGCCAATCGTGGGAAACGATACCTGTTTTTGTCCGCAACTCCCGACGAGGGTTTACTAAAACGATTGGATAAAGCGGGGTTTCGCTATCGATCGATCGACCCAGTAAGAGAAGGAAAATACCAGTTTCCCGATACCCCAGAAGAGGCCAATTCCCTCGCTCAACAGGGATGGCGACAAGTAACCTCGGAAATCGAGCTATCTTTTATTCCTTTACCGTCGAGTTTTCAAACTTCGGAAAATTGGTTGAAAGAAAATAAAGAGCGAATTTTAGACTATTTTAAGCGATACCCCGGCAGCAAGGGCGCGATTATTCTCAATTCGATCGCTTCGGTTAAACGTCTGCTGCCGATTTTCCGAGAATTATTGGCGACTATCGGTTTAACAGTGGGGGAAAATACGGGTCTTTCGGGAACGCGGGAGAAGTTGGCATCGTTAAATCGTGATCTGGTGATCGGAACGAGTACCATCGATGTGGGGGTGGACTTCAAGATTAATTTTCTCATTTTCGAGTCGTCGGATGCGGGAAATTTTATTCAACGTTTCGGCCGTTTAGGCCGTCACAGCGGCTACGATCGAAAGGGAACGGCGGTAAAATTTGCTAACTTCACAGCGATCGCTCTGGTTCCGAAATTTTTCCTAGAACGGTTATTCGAGAAGAAAGACGCACCGTTACAAGTCGGGGAACGGTATGACCGAATTCAGCTACAGGAGGCCATCAAGAGTAACTACCGTCATATCAATAATTTCGAGGGTTATTACCAACGTTGGGGAGCGGTACAATCATTTCAACTCTGGTGGAATTTAGGGAGTCCGAAGATCAAATCCCAATACGGGGAAAGTCGCCAGAAGTTTCAACAGGAATGCGAGGAGGTTTTCGATACCAGTTTAAAACGGGTCGCCGGTCGGGTGAAAGGATGGGCCGACGAATGGAAGGAGTTATCGGGGAAAAGCGGTAATCCGATTTTCGAGGATGCGTCTAGTTTTCGCGGGTCGAGTCCGTTACTATGCGGGTTATACGATTCGACGGAACTGGAGGAATGCGATCGCTTTAAAACCTACGATTTACCCAGTATTCTCGGTAATCTAGAGGTGGAGGTGTGGAGAAAAGGCGAGTTTAAGCGCCAGATCGAGGCCACGAAAACACCGATCGCGCGCAGACGTTTCGATTATTGTCTCGCGTTTCTGAATTTAAAGGGATATCGAGAGGAACGGTTAAACTGGCGCTTTACCTACGACGGCGATTTAGGCGAGATTGCCTCCGCGTGGAAAGTACAGGTTTTGACGGGAATCGGTGTTTGGCAACCGGATAATCCTTGGCTCGATCGAATTAGTCGGGAGTTACGGGATCAGGCTCTGGTTAGCTTCGTTCTTGCCTATCCCGTTGCCGCAGTTCGCCAACGCTTACAATTACCGATGCACTTCGGTATTTATCCGATTAGTGACGAGAGTAGTATTCATTTTCCCCTGTCACCCTATTCTATAGCGATCGGTCAATCGGCTTTGTTGTTGGATACTCTCGCTCATCGGTTCAAAGGTCAAGGGGGTGAGGTGTGGATCTGTTGACACGGAACAATTGAGTGTTTTAGCTTCAAAGGATGAAAAGAGTAAGATGGAATCAAGAAAAAAACGAGCAGTTACAACGAGAGCGGTATCTATCTTTCGAGATGGTAGAGGAAGCTATCTATCGAGGAGAGGTATTGGACGATAAAGTTCATCCCAATCGAGCGCGTTACCCGAATCAAAGAATTCTCATTGTCAAGCTGAATGATTATGCCTACGAAGTTCCTTACGTCGTCAACGAATCGGAAATTTTTCTAAAAACGATCATTCCATCTCGAAAAGCTACGAAAAAGTACCTTAAAAAAGGTGATTCAACATGAAAACCAACGATACAAGCTCTTTTGATGCTTCACTCGATCCAGCTACCTTACACGCTCGGAGAACCGATATCAGTAACCTCGATCCGGAGGAACGAGAGCTACTAGAATCTTACGAGCGAGGGGAGTGGGTTTCGGATTTTAGCCCGGAACGATTGCAAGAGTTACAATCATATGTTCGAGAAACGTGGAAGTTACGCGACCAAGAAGAAGGCACACTTCAAAAACTGCTCGCTATTCTTAGTGACGGTCAGTGGCACTCTGCGGATGAACTAGCTTCTAAAGTAGGCTCCCGCTTTGGTCAGACAATTTTCGAGATGCGCCGAAAGGGATATTCAATAGAAAAACAAGAGATCGCTCGCGAGCGATTTGAATATAGAATAGCTTCGACCTAAAAGCGATATTTCAAGTACAAATCGCTTAAGGCAACGTTTTTAGGCGATCCCTAATAGGGATTAAAGCTTGCTCTGAATGAAAAAGCTTACGGCAGTAAGTTTAGACTTATTCATTTCAATCCCTGATAGGGATTCGGGATGGAGAACTAGAGCGGCTTTTCAGTGATTCCCGATCCTTATGATACCGGTCTCCCGTTGAATAAGTCTACGCTTAGTGATCGTTGAATAGGTCTACAACTTATTTCCTAAAAAATTGATCGCTGTGCTATCGCGCTCGCTAAACTTAAGATGTTGAATTCGCTGATACAAAGGAGGTGATCATGTTGAAGCGCGCGACTAACCTTCAAAAACTGCTGGCAGTCCTCGCGGACGGTCGATGGCACCCCGCGGACGAACTTGCGTTTAAAGTGAGTTTTCGTTTCGGGCATACCGTTTTCGTGGCTCGCCGGAAAGGTTATTCTATCGAGATCCGAAAGATAGCTCACAACACATTCGAGTACAGGCTGACCTCAGCCTAGCAGACGCGATAACCGAGGCGATTATCCCTCTAGTCGTGATAATCTCTCGACCCGCTCCTTGCAAGAGTAGGGAAGCATCCTCACTAAGTAGCTTGCGACATTAAGTTTAGGCGTATGTACTCTCAAACCCCCAAAGATAAATCTATGGCTGGTTTAGCGACTGACGGGAACCTTGAATAATCGTCTTATCGTAAGGCAAGCACGGCTTCAAGCTTCGTTCAAACGAACTTGCCTTCTTTAAGAATTATATTTTTCAAGGTTCCCCTGCCCCGAACTCCTGTGATTGCAGTTACGGAAAACCTCGCTTCCCTCTCTTTTCTCAATAAACATAGGTAAGAAAAGATATGACTGACCTAGCGGATAAAATCACACCGCTCGCCGAACAGCTACCGAATTTACAAATGTTAATTCTCTTCGGTTCTAGAGCGCGTGGAGAGCATAGACCTGATAGCGATTGGGATTTCGCTGTTTTATACGAGGAAAGAAGCGCTCAAAAGGATATTTCGAGTCTATTGAAAATTTATACACTACTCGAACAAGCTTTAGAGATTCCCGAAGACAAAATTGATGTGATTGATTTAAAAGAATGTTCGCCGATCCTCGCTCATTATGTCGCGCGGGATGGTCAACTTCTATACGAACGGGAAACGGGACTATTCGAGGGATTTAAAGAAAAATTTCTCATGAATCCTGAAGAATCGAAAGCGTTATACCGTCAATTACGGAATAATCTAGAGATTTCTCTACGAGAAAAAGGAGTGTAAATGCTATTCAACCTCTGATTGCGATAGACGAATTAAACCTCATGAATCAATACCTCGCCGAACTTAGCGAGTACGGTTCGATCACCTTAGAGGATTATCGTACATTAAGAGAACGTCAATTAGCCATAGAAAGGTTAATTCAGCTTATCGTTCAAACTGGCATCGATATCAATTACCAGATTTTAAAATGTTTAGATATCGAGTCTCCGAATAATGCTCGCGACGCATTATTTCAAATCGTAGAACTGGGAATTTTAGAAGAACACCTAGCCGTTCAACTGGCCGAGTCTATTAAATTAAGAAACTTACTCGTACACCTATACAAGAAAATTGATCCCGATATCGTTCATTCCTCGATCGCTAATATTTTACGAGATTATCCCCGCTACCAACGCTCGATCGTTCAATATCTAGATTCCTTGGAGGCAGAAAATGGTTAAAAATACGAAAGAATTAAAAATTATCGATACAGTCAATAGAATAACCACGACTGTGGAAAAACTACCGAATTTAAAACTATTAATTCTCTTCGGTTCTAGAGCGCGCGGAGAGCATAGACCTGATAGCGATTGGGATTTGGCAATTTCACACGATGAAACAAACAGACAAACACATATTAAGGAAATCAGTAATGATTACTTAACTTCTCTCTCTATCTTGAGTGAATTGTTTGAGATAAACCGTGATTTGATCGATCTAATTGAACTCGATCGCTGTTCTCCATTAATGAAGTATCAAGTCGCACGAGATGGAAAACTTATCTATGAAAAAAATACGGGAGACTTTTTAAAATTTCGTGTACGCGCTTGGAAAGAGTACGCCGATACCGCTAAATTCCGAAAGATTCAAAAAGACAGTATCGATCTTTGGCTCAAACAATGGGGAGTTTAAACGATGGAAAGGGAGATAGTCACCGTTAGAATTCGTTTGATGATCAAATATCTTAATCGATTACGGGGGGCGAAATCATCAGGAATGCGAAATCGTTTAGTGCATCAATACGAGGCGATCGATAATGAACTTGTTTTTAAGGCGATTCCGATCGCTTTATCTCAATTTCCGCTTTATCTCAAACAAATTACCGACTATTTAGACTCTCTAGAGGTGAAAGATGCCTAAAAAACAAAAAAAATTAGAGGAAACGGGACAGTTAAATCTATTCGATAACACTACAAAAATTGAAGATAAAGATCTGGATTTTGAGTTCGAGGATATTGATTTAGAATCTCTTTCTGGCGAAGATTTAGGAATTAGCGAATCGGTAAGCGATCGCCGAGTCGAAACTGTTCGCCAACTGCTAACCCTAAAACTCCTACGGGAGGCGATTCGAGCCGAAAACCCCGACGATCGAGTTATGGCAGATTTTGCCGAAATGGTATTACCCAATTTACTCCGATTAGCGATCGGTGTCACGGCAAAAGGAGGAAATTTCTTCGAGGAAATCGATCGCCGTCGGGAATTAGCGGGAAAAAGCAAAGTTCGACGGGATAACGCGGGCGATCAATCTCTCAATACTCATTTACTTAATGGATTATTTCCCGCCAATCTCATCGAAAAACGACTAGAAAAACTCAATACTACCGTTCGACGGGTAGTAAAGGAATGCGAGCGCAGGTTGGCGATCGCTGGGTTTATTCTCCACGATTTCGAGAAATTCCGCTACTCGCTTTTTCCCGGGATGCCGGCGAAATATATCGAGATTAACGAGGACTTCGATCGAGATATCCGCAAACTATCACGAGAGGAACATCGAGAGATTTTTCAAGTATTGGTTCCCGAATTAGGATTAGATCGCTTTTTATTTTCCGATCAACCAGAAAAATGGACTGAATATCTTGATGATTTGATATATATCGCTAAAAATGCCCAGCGTCGGAATGATACCGATCGAAATACCTCGGAAGATGGGTTAAATACTCGCTTAAACAATAGCGCTCTCGAAAGTTTAACCGATCTTGCCTGTCTAGCCGATCGCTTGGCTTCCATTATTAAACACCCCCACGATGCGGAAAAAGCCTCGTTACAAGACCTTTTATACAGCCTCAGCGATGGGGAACTAAAATTCACTTACCACAGCATCGCCGAAAACCGCGGGGTACTGACGAACGTACTTAATAACGCGGTGATGGAAGCACATCAAGAACTAGACTATCAGCCTTTACTTTACTTGCCTACGGGAGTTGTCTATATCGCCCCCAAAAACGCGCCAGAAGTGTCCCTAGAAACCTTACCGAATCGAGTGGTGGACACGATTAAATCCCTCTGTAGCGGCGAATTACAGCGTAAACAAACGGGATTCGGCCGAGATGGCAAGGGGATGAAATACGCAGATTACTACAGCCAATTTTTCGACGATCCTGGGTTAATGCGCGCTGCCCTCAACGCCACCCTTCGCATCCTCGGTGATAATAAAGCGTCCGTGGCCGGAAGTCGCGGCGAAAACCTGATTAAATTTCAACAACAGGGCGTTTTACCGACGGATTACGATTTTCATTGTGAAGATGATATCCGCATCGATCGCCTAGCGGAATTCGGGGACGTGGTGACGCGGAAAATCTGGGGCGATCGCCTGGAAAAAATCGAACAGGCGCGAAAATTGCAGAAAAACTTACCCGCACCGCCGGATTTAGATTTAATTAGCGAGATCGCACATTATTGGAATCTAGAAAATTATCTGCCACAAATTCGAGCGATCAAGCGTATTAATGAATCGTTAAAAGAACTCAAACTGAAAGGCAATACGGGAGGGGTTCCCTACGAATGGTATTATCTAGCGGCGCAATACCTGAAACAGCATCCCGGAATCGAGGATATTAGACCGGTTGCAGAAGATTTAATCGCTTTTCTCGCCGCAAAAATCGCCGCCATAGTTGCGGGATATAACTTACCCGATGGTTGGGAGGATTTGCGAGAGTGGGTTAATCAAGTGGTGCAGTTACCCGGTCGGGAATTGGCCCACTCGATCGAAATCTTCCAGAAAGAATTAAACCACTACAACGCCGCTAAAAAACAAGGTCGCGGCCGTCAACTTCTCTGTTCGATCTCCCATTCTCCCTATAGTGTCAGCGAACAGATGGAATCGGCGGTTCTTTTCACTCCCCAAGTCTATACTAATAAACAAATGCTGGCAGGCTCGAACGCCAAACGAAATATTTCCAGTATCGCGGGAACGGAAATGATGTTGCGTCAGATTCTTATGAATCAAACCCAAGCGGTAGGAAAACGTTTCGAGGAGGGCAAATATCGCTATCTGTACTTTTACCCGACCTATTATTTTACTCCCGAAACCAATAGTTTTTTACAAAAAGCCTACGCTAACATCGCTCAAACTCGTTTTGATAGCTCGATAAAGTTGCACTTTGTCGATAAGGATCTAGTCGCTAACTTCGATCGAACCCGTTATCAGAGTGTTGATAGTTTCCTGATCGATGAAAAATTAAGGCAGAAAAAGGAAACAATTAACGAGGAGGAAGATGGCAAAAAAGACCGCACTTTTAAACTATCCTATCCCGAAGATAAACCCCTAACCTTTTATTTTATGGCCCTACCTCCGGGCCGCGATCCCACCGATACGGAATCCTGGGTTATGCCGGCATGGTTAGGATTAGCTTTCCCGATGATTTTAGATGTCAAAACGGTGGTTTCTGAGTCTCCTATTCCTCCCTATCGCGACGGTGCGGAATTTGAAGAGACGGTATTTCTCGACAGTGCGCCCCAAGCGATCCGGTCCTTAACCCGATGCGATCGATTCCGTCTCGATCGAGTCTTGAACCCATGGCAAGATAATGACGGAAAAAAATATTCCGCCCCCTTAAATACCCTAACCGCAGCCTATTCTATTCATTTAGACGTGAACTCGAAGCAGGGTAAGACGGGTTATGACCCCAATTGGGGAAAATTAACGGAACTCGCTATCAATTTAGAAACCAGTCCTCTCTATGTTTTTCATTACCTTAAACAGTGGAAACGGGGCAAAGATGCCGATATACCGAGCGCTAATCGAATCGCTCTGTATCTCTACGATTTTTATCCTTGTTTCGATCCTTACGTTACAGAAGTTCACCGTTCTAATTTCACAATTAATATGGAAGAGCAATCCCCGTTAAATCACCCGAAAAAGTTAACCGAATTGTATCGTCAATTCTATCGAGCTAATAAACGATATAACCCGAAAGCGAACGCAGTTTTAAAACCGATCGATGTGGCCGCCGATACGATTCTCAAAGGAGGAATATATCAGGGAGAAGCCCTAGTTTCTGTAGTAGCGGCGGAAGTGGCCAGCTTAATGAATCGGGTTCATGCTTCTACAGCAGAAGGTCGCTGGATTTTATCCGATCGAGAACAGGAAAGACAGAAAATATTGTCTTTTGCTCGTTATTTTGTGATCGATGTGTTCGAGGGTTCTTTTAAGGGCGATCGAGCGCGTCTAGCTGGCAGACAATTAAACCTTATTCGCGATACCTGCGAATTTCTTTACCGTCTCGAACAGGACAGAGAAAATCAAGAGTTAAAAGCCCAGGGTCAAACTGTGGATGAAGATTCTGAAAACAATAATTAATTCAAGGAGTACCTACCATGTCTTTACTGAAAACCCTCGATTCTAAATTCTTTCATAGCGAGATTCCCTACAAACCGATGGGAAAATACGTTCACTTTTTGACGATTCGAGTCACAGAATCTTATCCTTTATTTCAAACAGATGGAGAGCTAAATAAAGCTCGTGTTCGTGCGGGAATTGATAGCAAAAAAACGATTAGTCGTTTATCGATGTTTAAACGGAAACAGTCAACTCCAGAACGTTTAGTCGGTCGAGAATTACTCAGAAACTACAAATTAATTACCGCCGAAGAATGTGAGTATAATGTAAAATTTGCCATGAATAACCCCGACTGTATTATTTATGGTTTTGCTATCGGTGATTCGGGTTCAGAAAAATCGAAAGTAGTAGTAGATACGGCTTTTTCGATCACACCCTTTGATGAATCCCATGAAAGTTTTACTTTAAACGCTCCCTACGAGAATGGTACTATGGCATCTAAGGGAGAAAATAACACAAAAGTAGGAGAAGTGACTAGCCGAATTAACCAACAAGATCACATTCGTCCGCAGGTGTTTTTCCCTAGTATTGTCACCCTAAAAGATCCGACAGAAGCAAGTTTTCTCTATGTTTTTAATAACATCCTGCGTACCCGTCACTACGGCGCGCAAACTACCCGGACGGGACGGGTAAGAAATGAGCTTATCGGTGTTATTTTTGCCGATGGGGAAATTGTTAGTAATTTGCGCTGGACACAGGCAATATATGATCGCCTTCCCGATGAAGTATTACACTCGATCGATCCCTTAGACGAGGATTTAGTTATGGAAAAAGCCACCGAAGCAATACAAGCATTAATGGCGGAAGAATTTATCGTTCATACCGATTTTATCGGGGAAAATTTTCAACCTTTATTAACTGAGGTGAAAACTCTCACGGGTACGGAAGCAGGAATTTTATCGATCTTAAACCAAGCGGATAAAGAAGCGAAAGACTACGCTAAGAAACATATCGCCGAGAAAAAACCAGCCGCTCAAAAACCGTAAATTTCAGTAGGGTGAGTAATTTCTCACCCTAGATCCTCGCAATTTTTAAAGAGTTATGGTACATATTTATTCCTGTCAATTAGAACTGCACGATAGTCTTTATTACGCAACCCGTGAAATCGGCAGACTCTACGAAAGCGAACCCGTAATTCATAATTACGCGCTCTGTTATGCTTTGGGATTGGTAAATAGCGATAGTTATCGTTACTTCTGTTCCGAACAGATTCCCCAGTACCAAGAACATTTAAATCCTCTTAACGAAGAGAAAATTTATGTCACTCCCGCACGGGCGATCGCTCATACGGCGGTTCTCAATACTTGGAAATATGCCAATAATAACTATCATGTGGAGATGGAAAAAACCCAGAAAAATATTCCCAGTTTTGGCAGGGCAAAAGAAATCGCTCCCGAAAGTGTTTTTGAATGTTTTATCATTTCCCATCACCCCCTACAACTTCCTAAATGGATTCGTTTGGGAAAATGGATGAGTAAAGCGGAAGTAAAACTGACAGAACTTTCCCTATCAAAACAAAAAGAGGATTTATTTATCTATCCCTATCCTTTAAATCCTCTCGATGTTATGTTTACCCATCAGGTGATTGGCTACGACGTGATTAATATGCCTCCCGTTAGTTTAATCCGTAATGTACGAATGCGCGGAGAATATTACCAAATAAGCGATCGTCCCGATCTGAAAATTCCCGCTCGATTGTCCTATCACTTCGGTTGAAAATTGACCATGACTCTTATCTCTCCTAAACCCCTCACTTTACCGGAATTTCTCTCCCTAACCGATCCCGATGGTGATATTACCTATGAATTAGTCGATGGAGAAGCGATCCCAAAAATGTCACCGAAATTCTTTCATTCTCGTTTAACTGGTGCTTTATTTCTCGTACTCGATCGCTGGAATCAAGGACGGGGAGAAGTGGGAATCGAATGGGCGATCATTCTCAGCAAAAACGATCGAGATTGGTGTCCCGTTCCCGATCTTCTCTACATTTCCCCCGAAAGGTTAGGAGATATTCCCCTCACCGATGAAGCTTGTCCCGTTCCCCCGGAATTAGTCATCGAAATTATCTCTCCGGAACAATCTTTCAGCAGCCTGAGCGAAAAAGCCGTGGACTACCTAAAAGCGGGAGTCAGTCGCGTCTGGATCGTCGATCCCCGGGCCAAGCAGATCACGATTTTCTATCCCGATGCACCCCCGGCGATTAAAAAAGGCGATGACGAAATT
>NZ_JADBSZ010000205.1:0-27294 GCF_020246425.1 Microcystis sp. M079S1 | reverse complement strand
GAATGCGCCTAGTAGTTTCAGTCGCGCTGCTGATAGCACTGTCACCACTTTAGACAATTTAATCAATCAGGTATTTACTGATGCCAATGGAGCCACTACAGGTAATCAAGAATTAGCGGTTAATAGTGCCGCCTTAGTGCAAGTAACAACTGGTGCGATAGCTGGAACTTACCTCGTTATTAATGATAGCGCGGCTGGCTTCCAATCCAGCAATGATTTATTAATAAATATCACTGGATTTACTGGTACTTTACCAGCTTTAGGGAGCATTCCAGTGGGTAATTTCTTTGTTTAGGGACTTGCGCTTTGATAATGTACCTTTTGGGCGAACGCAGTTCGCCCCTACATTGTGGACAAAATCCGTTACTGTAGGGGCGCAAGGAACCTGCGCCCTCCGATCGATCAGGTTTGCTGATCACCCTAAGTAGGGGTTGCTGAAAAAGCTTTTCGGTGGTGGCAGGGTGTGGGGTGTGGGGTTTTATCGATTTTCAGGTGGTCAACTACCTAATTTTCAGGGAAAAAGTACCTGAATTTTCCCCCCAATCCCCGCAATGGCTGGCACTTTTTGAGGGGAAAAAAGTCTAAAAGCCTTATCCAACAAGGTTTTTAGATTTATTCAGCAAACCCTAGCTACCGTTCGCTGTTCCCTGTTCTCCAAAACCAGAGACTTCGTACCTCACCATTAGGATAACTGCTGTAAATGAAATAACCGACTCATGAAAAAGATGATATTGACTTTACTAGCTTGGCTTTTAGTTGCTAACATGAATAGCCAAGGGGTTTTAGCAGTGACGATCGATTTTCAATGGTTGGGAAATCAAGGCTATACAGCTAAAGGTTCTTTTAGTTATGATGAAAAAACGGCCCCGACTATCTTTTCGGAAAAAGGTTCGGGAAAAATGCGAGTTTTAGAAAATTTTCAGGTATCTTTTTATGATAACAGTGGTCAAGAGATCGCTAAATACGATAATGTCAGCCAGGGAATCTCCTCGGCTAATTATTTTCAGTTTAATTTTAATACAAAAACCGGTCAAGTTTTTGGCTCGATCGATCTGGGGGGTGAAGGGATGGGGGAAATCTATCTTCAAGGGGTGGTTAACGATAATTTGGCACTCTTGCGGGTGGAGTCGGTAGATCTGGTCATGGATGAGGATGATTCACCAGAAATTATCACTCAGTTTTGACTAAATTGATCGGGAAAATAGGGATTATCCTAGCCTAATTTTTCTGCTAATTCTAACCAGCGATCGGTTAAAGTATCAATTTTTTGAGTTAATTGAGCTAATTCTTCGGTCAGGGTGGTTATTTTGGTAAAATCTTCTAGGGGTTCTCCATAAAGTACCTGTTCAATTTCAGCTTTTTTTGCCTCTAAAATTGGTATTTGTTTTTCGATATCTTCGTATTCTTTTTTCTCTTTAAAAGAGATTTTTTTATTGACAGGTGACGGAGAAGCTTTAACAGTTTTTGGGGTGACTTTTTTTTCTTTTGGTTCCTCCTCCTCTTTTTTCTGATCGAGATAAAGGGAATAATTGCCTGGATATTGACGGATATTACCCCCGGTTTCAAAGGAAAAAATAGTATCAACTACTCGATCGAGAAAATAGCGATCATGGGAAACGACGATCACACAACCGTTAAAGTCCTCTAAATATTCTTCTAAAATTGCTAAAGTCTGCACATCGAGATCATTGGTGGGTTCATCTAGGATTAAAACATTAGGTGCACTCATCAAAACTCGTAGTAAAAATAAGCGTCGTCTTTCTCCTCCAGAAAGTTTATAAATTGGTGCATACTGTTGATCGGGAGGAAAGAGAAATTTTTCTAACATCTGGGAAGCGGTGATCACGCTACCATCTAGGGTTTTGACTAATTCGGCCACACTTTTCAGATATTCGATCACTCTTTGATTTTCGTTGATATTGAGATCATCGGATTGTTGATCGAAGTAACCAATATGAATAGTGGAACCGATGTCAACTGTGCCTGAATCGGGGAGAATTTTCCCGGTAATAATATCCATGAGAGTAGATTTTCCTACCCCATTACTGCCAATAATACCGATGCGATCTTCGGGAGTAAAAATATAGGTAAAATCTTTAATTAAAGTATGATCGCCGTAAGCTTTCGAGATATTTTCTACTTCGATAACTTTTTTACCGATGCGTCTTCCTGCGGTGGCAATATCGACTTTTCCCTCCACCTGTTTAAATTCCTTAGTCCCCATTGCTTGAATGCGATCGATGCGCGCTTTTTGTTTGGTACTGCGCGCTTTTGGTCCCCGGGATAACCATTCTAATTCCCGTCGTAAAACTCCCGCGTGTTTGCGTTGACTACTGGCGATCGATTCTTCCGCTAAAGCTTTTTTTTCTAGATAATAGGCATAATTACCGGAATAAGTAGATAAATCTCCCCGATCGATTTCAATGATGCGATTAGTCACTCGATCGAGAAAATAGCGATCGTGAGTAATTAATAATAATCCTCCCCGAAAACGGGACAAATAACTCTGTAACCACTCCACGGAAAGCGCGTCTAAATGGTTGGTGGGTTCATCCATCAATAAACAGTCAGGATCGGCTAAAAGTGCGGTAGCGATGGCGATTCTTTTGCGATATCCCCCCGATAAATCTCCCACGCGAGCATTAAAATTATCGATACCCAGTTTACTTAAAATAACTTTAGCATTGGTTTCTAAATCCCAGGCCGCAAGTTTATCAATTTGTTGCGAAACCCTTGACAAACGTTCCATAATAGTATCCAGATTTTCTGGCTCATGGACAAGGCGATCGGACAATTCCTCGTATTCCTTGATTAAAGTCATGCTTTCGCCACTATCGGCGAAAACCTGCTCTAAAACCGTTTTATCGTCGTCTAGATCGGGTTGCTGGGGTAAATAGACGATTTTCATCCCGGAATTGATTTGAATTTCGCCACCATCGATCGCTTCTAATCCGGCGATCATTTTCAATAGGGTCGATTTTCCCGATCCATTCGTACCGATCAGGCCGACTTTATCGCGATCATCGAGGCTAAAACTGGCATCTTTGAGAATTTCCTTGATACCGAAGTCTTTTTTGAGCGATCGAACCGTCAGCAGTGTCATGATTTCTGGGAATAATCCTTCTTTTCTAGTGTAGTGTCTGGACTAATGCAAAGGATAGATTAAGCAGGTTCTGCTGAAAAAGTTTTTCCCGAGGAAAAAAAAACCTGTCCCTAATGCCGACGATAACGAGAAAAGGGACAGATTGGCTCAATGGAATGAGATTATTTTCAGGGGCCAGACGGCATTAGGAATTACATCATGCCCATGCCACCCATGCCACCCATGCCACCCATGCCGCCCATGCCACCCATGCCGCCCATGCCGCCCATATCGGGGGCTGCGGCTTCTTTAACGGGTTTTTCGACCACGAGGGCTTCCGTAGTTAAGACCATACCGGCGATAGAAGCGGCGTTTTGAACGGCTGACCGCACCACTTTAGCCGGATCGATAATTCCGGCGGCGATTAAGTCTTCGTACTTGCCGGTGAGGACATTGTAACCGACGCTAAAAGCGGTATCGCGCACACCTTCCACGATCACATCGCCTTCCACACCGGCGTTGTTGGCTAACTGACGCAGGGGGGCTTCTAGGGCTTTGGCGACGATATCGGCGGCGACTTTTTCCTCATCGTTAGTCAAAGAAGCTTTGAAAGCCTTCACCTTAGAAGCCAGATGAATCAAGGTTGTACCACCGCCCGGGACGATACCTTCTTCCACGGCGGCTTTGGTGGCATTGAGGGCATCTTCGATGCGGAGTTTGCGATCCTTGAGTTCGGTTTCTGTGGCTGCCCCGACTTTAATCACGGCCACACCGCCGGCTAATTTAGCGATGCGTTCCTGTAATTTTTCCTTATCGAATTCAGAATCGGTTTCTTCTAACTGTTTTTTCAGTTGGGCGAGACGTTTCTGCACATCGGCCTTATTGCGGCTGTCTCCGGAGGCGACAATAATTGTATTGTCTTTCTCTAGGGTGATTTTTGCCGCTTGCCCTAGCAGATCGAGGCTAACGGTGTCAAGACTTAAGCCCACTTCTTCGGAAATCAGACGACCGCCGGTGAGGATGGCGATATCTTGTAAAACCGCCTTGCGACGTTCCCCAAAACTGGGGGCTTTGATAGCGACGACATTTAAGACACCCCGGGCCTTGTTGACCACTAGAGTGGCTAAGGCTTCGCCGTCCACATCTTCGGCGATAATTAATAGGGGACGACCTTGACGGGCAACGGCTTCGAGGACGGGGACTAGTTCAGCGATCGCACTGATTTTTTTATCGGTAATCAGGATCAGGGGGTTGTCGTACTCGACGATCTGTCTTTCTTGATCGGTGATGAAATAGGGAGAGATATAACCGCGATCGATCTGCATCCCTTCCACTACTTCTAATTCCGTGGTTAAGGATTTCGATTCTTCCACGGTGATTACGCCATCGGTGGTGACTTTTTCCATGGCGGTGGCGATCATTTGTCCCACTTCTTCGTCGTTGCCGGAAGAAACGGTGGCCACTTGAGCGATCGCATCTCCAGCGATCGGTTTAGCGACGGCGGCGATTTCTTCCACCAGATAGGCGATGGTTTTGTCTAGTCCGCGTCTTAAAGCGACGGGATTGGCCCCGGCGGTAACGTTTTTGAGACCTTCTTTAATTAAAGCCTGGGCGATGATGGTGGCGGTAGTGGTGCCATCTCCCGCTAAATCTTTGGTTTTTGCCGCTACTTCCTGAATTAATCTCGCCCCGGTGTTTTCGAGGGGATCGGACAATTCGATTTCTTTGGCGACGGTGATGCCGTCATTAACGATCTGGGGGGCGCCGTATTTCTTTTCTAACAAGACATTGCGTCCTTTCGGACCGAGGGTGATTTTTACCGCATCGGCCAAGGCGTTGACACCTCTTTCTAGGGCGCGACGGGATTCATCTTTAAAGGCAATGATTTTGGACATGGTATCGCTGTTGTGATAGGACTCCTTATAGTTAATTTAGCACTCTTAGGGCTTGAGTGCTAATCCAGGCGATCGACTCCCCTCCGATCCCTGAACCGAAAAGCGCGATCGTTTTCGTTGCCCTAGCTGGAGAGATGAGTTAGTCCCGATCTATTTTTGGCCTTAAAAATGGGGTCTGGGAAAGTGAGCGATGTTAACTTGCATAATTTAAGATGAAGATGCCGACAGCCTAACCAGATCGATGATAACCAAGCTAACCCTGAGAAATTTCAAGAGTATCAAGGAACAAACCTACGAGTTTGCTCTCTTCGATCTCTTAGTTGGACGGAATAACAGTGGTAAAAGCACCATTTTACAGGCTTTAGCGATCTGGCAGTTCTGTATTGAGGAGTTCCGGCGGGCGGCGAAACGGAAGGGAACGACCGGCAAACAAGTTGTCCTTCCCAACTTTACAGCCCTTCCCGTTCCAGAATTTAATCTTTTGTGGCGAGAGAAGACCGAGCGCCACTATCCAAAAGTAGATGGTTCCAAAAAGCAAGAGTTTATTCTCATTGAAATTGATGTTACTTGGATAGCGGAATCTTCCGGGCCAAAACCATGCTCTTTGGGGGTTAAACTACGATATAGTTCTCCTCAAACTATCTACGCAATTCCTTCGGAAGGATGGGAACATTTCCGTGAATTAGAAGGAGAGTCAAATCACTCCCCTTCTCTTTTACCTATTATTGCTTACGTTCCGCCCTTTTCGGGATTAGAACCCAATGAAGAATGGCGTGATGACGGACCGCTGCGAAAACAAGTGGGAAAAGCGCAGCCCGGAAGTATATTAAGAAATTTACTGCTGCGAGTTTGGCAAGAAAATCGAAAGGATTGGAGTGAAATTCAAAAGGTTGTCAAAAACTGGTTTAACGTTAATTTAAAAGACCCTCAATACGAACGAGGAGTGGACACCCAAATAATCTGCGAATATAAACAGGGGGGCAAATCCTATGACATTATATCTGCTGGCAGCGGTTTCCATCAAACTTTAACCTTGTTGGCATTTTTTTATGGTTATAAACCTACTACTATCTTACTGGATGAACCCGATGCTCATCTTCATGTTAACTTGCAAAGAGAGATTCTAGATTATTTTAAAAATCAAAAGGCGATCGAGAGAAATACTCAATTTCTTATTGCCACCCACGCAGAAGAGTTTATTAGAGGGGTTGACGTTCGGCAAATTATCTCATTACTTGATAGAATTCCTAAAAGAGTGGAAGCTACACCAGCGATTTTAACAGCGATGGCCGATGTTTCTAACTCAGAGATAACAGAGCTTTCGGAACGTAATTATCCCGTTATTTTGTATGTTGAAGGAGAAACAGATGGGCGTCTTTTACGAGGTTTTGCCACTTCTTTAGGAAAGCAGGATAAATTGAATCAGGTTTGTTGTCGGGTTATGGGAGGCGGCAATAAGAAGAAAATGAAAGAAGATTCTGATCGTCATTTTAACGGGATTAAACAAATAATTCCATCGGCGAAAAGGTTGGTATTGTTTGATTATGATGATGACGATCAGGCCTTCCACCCAGAAGCAAATGATCCGAAGCAATCATTATATGAATGGCGACGAAAAAATATTGAGAATTATTTATTAGTTCCCGATGCTTGGATTAGAGCAGCTCAACAAACCGGCGGTTTTAACGACCAAGATATTTTTTTCTCTCCAGTTCAAAAAATAATTAGGGAGTTTTTTGATAACGAAAATCTTACCCTGCCTCGAAATCAATCTTGGAGAGATGTCAAAGCAAATATTTTTCAAGTTGTGGATGGGAAAAAGCTATTGTTTGAAAATAAGGACTCTCTTTTTCAAAGGCTTAAATCTTGTCAACTTCCTTTAGCATCTGTTCCATCTTTAGAATTGACCCGTGAAATCGTCGCCACTAACATGAAATCTGATGAAATTCATGAAGATGTTCATCAATTCTTCGCTAAGTTGGATCAACTTCTGAGTTAAGCAAAATTGTTATTTTTGACTTGTAATCGGAATAGCCAAGGCTTGAACTTGAATTTTTTTTAACTCGGAAACTAATCGAATCGCCTGCTGTTCGTAGAGGGGGACGCCCAGAGTCGCCGGCAAATTTTCCATGAGATCGCTGGCGGTTTTCAGGGGACAATTAGAAAAACGACTGATTACGGTGGGTGCTTCTGCGGCAATATTGCGGTTAAAGGCTTTTTCCACCCGCACGCGCCAAGTTTTGGGAGTGCGACGACCCTGTTCCACCCGTCGCAGTCCGTTGATGGTGGCCAGCACGACAATGCGATCGCCGATGCGTAAGTTGAGATAGTCTTCGGGCATTAATTTCGGGGCTTGCCGTTCTCGTTGGTGTAGGATCGGCACGACTCGATAACCGTAGGCAATATCCCCGATCGAGCTACCATTGAGAGTATCTCCGGCTTCGATCTCGTATTCCGTCACCAGAATCGTTTTTTGCGCCCAACGGAACAGATAGATGATATTTTCTCCGAAAGCCGCTCCCGTAAAGGCTTCTGCCGCCACGGTGTTGGTTCCTAAAATGTGAGAGCGGGGCAGAATTTGACTTAATTGTTGACTAAGGTTGTCGTCGGTGGTGCGGATGACTAAGTAGCTTTGGGGGTTGAGTTTGCGGGTGGTTAGGGCCACTTCTAAATTGAGGATTTCGTCATCAGTAACAATCGCTATACTTTTAGCCCTGTCTAAATTGACATTTTTTAAAGATTCTTCGATATTTCCCGTCATCAGGGGCATTTTTGGCAGGATAGTTGCATCAAAATCCCTATTTAAGCTGACCCCAACGATTGCCTGTTGCATTTCTAGTAATAAATTAGCCACTTCTCTGCCGACTCGACCTAAGCCAACAATAACGATATGATTCTGTTGGGGAACTGGGGGACGGTTAGGGATAAATTGAAATCTTGATGATAATAAAGTTTCTGTCAAAATGGCATAGAGAACCCCGATAAAAGCGGTTCCAGCTAAGGTTAAAAAGAGACTAAATAGCTGCATCCACCAGGGAACCGCATTTAAATCTTCGGGGTTAGAGGCACCGAAAACATCACCGTAACCACCTAATAAAAGAATCGCCGTTCCTGAAAGAGCGGAAATAAAGGAAGCTCTCGGGGCGTAGAGATGGAAAAGAAAAGTCCCGATAATTACCAGCAGGATAATGATAAATACTGACATGAAAGCCACCTGGTGAATTTGCTGCTGAAAACTCAATTGCCAGAATTGTTGGATTTCTTTGCGTAATTTTTGCCCAAAATACCGCAACTTCTGGCGAGAATTTGACGGTTTCTGGCGGACAGCATCGATGTTTTGGTAGGTAGTTTCGATGGTGGTAATGGTATCACCGGCCCCGATAGTGGTGGTGGGGGACCATTGATAAAATCCGGCCCTTAAAGGTTCATCGGGGGCTGTGTGTGCTAACAGACGACGGGTGGGAGTATTTAAATCACCTAAAAAGCGATCGAGTAAACCATCTTCGGGGCTAATTTGTCTCTGGATAATCCGCAATTTCTGACCGTCGAGATGCAAAAAACCGAGGGTTTCCGTGCCTAATGTGGCTAAAGCAAAGGCATTGGCGGGTAGTTGGGTGGGTTCATAGGCGATAAAATTGCCTAAACGTTCCTTGAGTAGCTGATTGAGATTATCTTTAGAAGAACGCACCACTAAGCGGGTAAGGGGATTTAATTGCCGAATAATTAGGGCAGTAGTGGCATTAATTCGCTCATCACTGGTGACAATTAAAGCAGCCCGACAGCGATCGATTCCCGCTCTTGCTAAAATGTTTTTTTGACGACAATCACCGATAATTATTTCCTCTAATAAATCGGGAAAATCATTAATTTCCCAACTGGGAGGCTGTATTAGTTCGATACCGACGACGCTAACCCCAAACTCTTTTAAAGACTTGACGCAGTGTTGTCCGAGACTACCCAATCCACAAACTAAAAAGCGATCGGCTAACTTGACATTCCCATGGACAAAGCTGAGAGATTCTTGGTTCATAGATTCTGCTTGTCTTAAAAATTATAACATACCTGCATTTTTATTGCGTACCCGTTGATACATTTCTTCCATCACCTCGATAAAGGAGGTATCCTTATCCCAAAATGCAGGATAATCACCAGCTTTTTTAATGACAATTGCGGGAATAGTTGCGGATTTAACTAACTGAGGATTTTCGGGTAAACGGTGATGGGAGTGCCAAAATTCTTTGAGATCAATTGTTTGTGCTGCTGGTATGGTTTCGGGTTTAGTGTGATAAGAAGTAACCGGGTTAAGAGGAATTTCTTCCTCTTGGATGGAGGAGGAAAGCAGCTTACCGAGGGGAGTTTTTGCTAATTCTTGCAGTAATTTTTGACGAGAGATACCCCGTAATTCAAATAAGAGGAAAGGATCCTGATCTAATTGGGAAGCAACGAGGTAATAAACTCCAGCAATATGTTTACAGGGATTTTCCCAATCGGGACAGGAACAATTGGTGATAAAATCCTTTTGACTGTGGGGTAATAAGTGTAGATTCAGATCGCTAAATGCTTCATCAATATTATCGGGAACTTCTTTGAGCAGCAGTTTAGAGATCATACTCGCTCTTGAACCAAGATTATATAAAGCTTGTGACCACTCTGCTTTAGTAATTGGTTTAATCTCGATACTCACGCTATACAAAGGTTCTTTGTAAACCCCAAAGTAGGGATTAATGGAACCTCGCACCTGAGCAGTAATTAAATTACCGTCAATTTTGTAATTCTTGACTTTATCATTTTTAGCGTAGGAACGTCCTCGACTCAAGCGCGCTGAGTCGGTAAATTCCTCTAATGCTTCTATAAAGCGTTGTCCCCACCAAGTTTTACTAAATTTATTCATGGGTTTACCTCGATTAAATAATTGTCTGTTTATTCAATGCGATTAACTGACGAAAACTTTCGTTATCTAATTCCGTTAACCAGGATTCATCATTACTAACAATAGCATTAGCTACCTTTTTCTTTTCCTCGATCATTTCATCAATTCTTTCCTCTAAGGTTCCCAAAGTGACAAATTTATGCACGAAAACATTTTTTTGTTGACCAATTCTAAAAGCGCGATCGGTTGCTTGATTTTCCACCGCAGGATTCCACCAACGATCAAAATGAAAAACATGATTTGCTTTGGTTAAAGTAATGCCAACTCCCCCAGCTTTTAAGGATAAAATAAATACGGAAGGTTCTGTTTCGGGATGTTGAAATTCTTCGATCATTTGTTCTCGTTTTGGTTGAGAAGTCCCCCCGTGAAGATAATAGGTATTGTAGCGAAAAGTTTGTTTAAGGTACTTTTGTAAGGAGTCACCGATTTCAGTAAATTGAGTGAAAATTAGCAGACTATCTCCCTCTAAAATTACTTCTTCTAGCATTTCTCCCAAACGCTCTAACTTATGCGATCGCTCAGGAGTAAAAGCGCTGTTATCCTGTAAAAATTGACGCGGGTGATTACAAATTTGTTTCAAGCGCATCAGGGTAGATAAAATTAATCCTTTGCGTTTTATTCCCTCCGCTTCTTCTAATTGTTTTTCTACTTCTTTGATGACAACTTCGTAGAGAGAAGCTTGTTCTTTAGTTAAATTACAATACTGTTTGTTTTCCACTTTGTCAGGTAAATCTTTAATTATCTGCTTATCGGTTTTTACCCGACGCAGAATAAAAGGTTCCACTAATTTTTTGAGAACCGTGGACTGGAGACGATCATTTTGTTTTTGGATTGGCACTTCAAACGCTTTACGAAATTGAGTTTCTTTACCTAAATAACCGGGGTTAAGGAAGTTAAAAATTGACCATAAATCAAGCAGTCTATTTTCTACTGGAGTTCCCGTTAATGCGAGACGATGTTGTGCAGATAAACTCAAGATTGCTTTAGTTTGTGCCGCTTTAGGATTTTTGATATTTTGTGCTTCATCAATTACCAAACGTTGCCAAGATTGCGAGTTAAATAATTTCAGATCCTTGCGAACTAAGGTAAAGGAAGTAATGACGATATCCTTGTGACTAGCTACTGTCTGAAATTCGCTCTCATCTTGATAGCGCTTACTACCATGATGAATTAAAACCTGAAGATGGGGGGCAAATTTTTCAATTTCTTTTGCCCAATTTCCCACCACAGAAGTGGGTGCGACTAGCAGAGTTGGCAAAACATTATTATCTCCCTCTCTTTCCCCAATCAATCTAGCAATTACCTGTAGGGTTTTTCCTAATCCCATATCGTCAGCAAGACAACCATTTAACCCCAATTGTTCTAGGTATTGAATCCAGGCAACCCCGCGCTTTTGGTACTCCCGCAGCGTTCCTTGTAATTGGGGGGGATTTTCGATCGGTTCTAGTTGACTAGGATTTTGTAATTTCTCTAGCATAGAACCCAAAAAATCATCGGTTTCAACAATAATCTCTTCTGGGTATTCGGCAGCTTTTTTCATTAATTCAATCAGATTCATCTCAGGATTTTCCTGCTGATATTTCTGCCAAAAATCCAGCATTTGCTGCATTTTATTTTGTTCTAATTCTACCCATTGACCTCGAAATTTAACTAGGGGTGTTTTGGTATTAATTAATTGTTGCCATTCCTCTTGGGTAATAGTTTCTTCACCGATGGCTAGTTCATATTGATATTCAATGATGTTTTCGAGGCTAAAAATCCCTTTACTAACGGGGGTAGATTTGCCCGATTTAGAAGTAGTTTTTAGCCGAACTTTGGCGCGTTGACGACCTTGGGGAGTCCACCAAGCGGGAATAATTACCTTATATCCCGCATCTTCTAAAATCCAAGCAGTTTCTTTTAAGAAAGTAAAAGCTTCTGTAAGGTTGAGATAAAATCCCGTCGGTTTATCCGTTTCTAATCCTTGCCAAATGGAGGGATAAATACGGGCAGCATAACCCAAACTTAGTAAAATATTTTTGTCTAAATCTTGACCAAAATGCGCTCGTATGCTTGTTCTAGTATCGGGGACTGCATACCAATATTCGTCTAATTCTAATCGCAGGGAGGGGTCTTGTTTAGAGATGAGAATAAAAGTAATTTGCCACTGTTCAATATTATCTTCTGGGGCCTCGGTTAGTTTAAAACCAAGGCTAAAACTAGATATATTTTGGTCTCCTAGTAATTGCTGTCTCCAAGTTTGCCACTGTTGATATTTTTCTAAGGCAGCGGCAGTTTGCAGAAATCCAGCAGCTTTAGTCACAGAGAGGCAGTCACCTATAATTGTCTCGCCAATTTTTTTATCAAAACTGGCAGGAATTGCCGTATTAGTGACAATTTCATTGAGGAGACATTCGGAGAAGTGCCGGAGTAGGGTTTTGGGATCGTATAATTGTGGTGAAGCATGGGGATTTTCAGCACCAGCAAGACAAATGCGGGGAAGATATTCGAGATAGTGATCGAGATTGGTTTCGTAGGTTGCTGATATAATTTCCCAAAGAGGGTAGATGGCAAAGTTAGCGGTTTTCTGGTTATTTGTGGCTAATTCTCGATATTTAAAGGCAGGAATATAGTTATCTTTGAGAATTATTTCTTTAAAAGCTTGACTGTAGTGATACCAAAAAAGTAAATCTGCACCTAACTGAATCTCTGAGGAGTTGTAAAGACAGATAAAGTGCAGATCATTGAGCAGTTTAAGTACAGGATTAAGGGGATAACAATCAATTTGCCAAGATTGCCATTGGCTATTTTCTGGGGGTTCTTTTTCTAGATAACGCAGTAATTCTAAGGAGGGTAAAGGTTGATTCTCGTGACTAGGTAAAAGAAAGTAGCGGGGGACAAATTGCCGACTAAGAGGATTATAATTCGATTGAACTATTCCTAATTCTCCAGTGAGAAAGCTAGTTAATTCTTCTTTGCTTAACTGAAAAGGATGATAATTATCAGCAGTGGTGCGACTCTTTTTCGGGGTGCTAGTTTCTCCCCAAAGATAAAAGCTACCCTTCTGAATAAATTCGTCCGTTGATTGGGGAATCCAAGTACCGTGAAGAATTTTCATGGTTTTTAATTAGTACAAAAGAACTTGAATGAGAGCAAGACTTAGCCTCTAGAAAAATTGTAGCGATTATGGGAGGATTCTCCACACTTTTTTGTCCTTTTGCGAACCCAGAAGTCCTCTGGATAAGAGAAAAAGGTTAATAGAGCTTCTAAGACAAAAAACCATTGAGAAGACGTGATCAACGGTTTTTTTGAGCTTAAAGCTTATCCCTACATGGGTTGAAAGCTATTTTTATTCTAGGTTTTGTTGAGGTTCCACTAAGAGGGATGTCTAATTATATCAATTCTCCAAAATCCGGCTACAAGAGTTCGATCCCCCTGCCTTCGTCTCCCTTAAAATGGGAAAAAGGGGAAATGGGAACTTAAATTCGATGATTCGATGTCTAGTTTTTATGGGTGAGAATTGCTATTAATTAACTTTTACCCAAATACTGCGGAAATATTTTTCGGGACTATTTTTATCGGGAATATCTTTACAGGGAGTATTACCAACTCGCTCGATTGTACCATCATCGCTGAAAATCTGAAAGCGATCTGGGAAATGGGGATAAAACAACAAAGCTTCTGGACGAAACCCGTCAGGGAATTGCAGTGATTCTATCTTTTCTGGTGCATCTTCTTTTTTTCCTGACCAAGTATAGAAAACGAATTGATCGCCTCCATGAAATTCTCCAGCAATAATTAAATATACTTCTAAAGCTGGCCAAAATTCAATGCTACGAATTCCTAATCCTCCCAAATCTAACAAGATAGGATCACCAAATTCAGCCCGAGCATTGGTGGAATTAATAACTAAACTTTCAGGATTTTTTAGAGTTAATAAAAGAGCTTTATCGTTTGGTATAGGATTACGAAAACCGATTAAGATATTTCCGTCTGGAGTTGCCGTTAAACCTTCAATATTTAATCCTCCTTCAGCTTTAGGAGCTTTGGTTTCTGCCGTTTTGAAATCAAATATTTCAGCCAAGTCAGAGTCTTCAATAATATCGCGCAAGACTAACTGAGTATAAGACTCACCCACTTGAACTATACTAGAGCCGTCATCGTTAATTTTACTGGCAAAAAATTGATGACGAGGGAGTTTTCGTTTAGCATCTTTATTGCGTCCATGGGAAGTAATCCAATAGATTATGTCATTTAGTACAGTTACCCCCTCCAAGTCGATTTCTTTATTTTTAGGATTGTTTTTAAGCCAACCATTAATGTCAATTGTTTCCAGTGCTTTTCCCGACTCTTGAGAGGAATAAATCCAGAGAATATTACCTAATTCTGTATCCGCCTCATCATTACCAATAACAAATTTATTTTCTCCTAAAGCAGTGGCTGCAGAAGCATCACAAATTCCTTGATGTTTGATTTCTTGGATAATAGAAAAGTTGAGAGATTGCATGATTGTATTCTCCTTGTTAATTAGAAAAGTGAGGAAAATTATAGGCAATAAAAGACAAAAAGACAAGAAATCACTAGAAATAATCTAATAAAGAACTGGTTTAAATAACTAATTTCTCCTAATTTCAAAAGTTTGTCGAGTGTCATAATTTATGTTAGTACCTCCAAGACCCGATGGTTCCTCCCATTGACCTAACGTCAAGGCAAAAGGTTTTGGGATCAAAGATTGGTTAGTTCGGGAAATAATTGGGGAACACTTTAAGTTATTCAATGATAACTATAGATAAGCAAAAAATACTTAAATGTAACAAAAAAATACATAAGTGGGGAGGTGTAATTAAATATCAGACTTATCGAGATTGAATTGAGCCACGAATCCCACAACCGGCATAGGTGAACAACTAAAGATGAAGTGTAACCTAATTTGGTATCGACGACCGACTCCCCAAAACCAGAGACTTTGTACCTCACCATTAAGATAACTGTTATCAAAACGCGGATATCACTGCCAATAGAGTTCGGTTTTACCGTTATGGGATGAGCATTAACGGGGGTACTATTCTAGGTAAGGAATTTGTATCTAGTCAGTGATGAAGACGATGTTAAAGGGGTCTTTACCGAAATTAAGCGATATTTTCCCGCCAACTGACCATCAGGACCGGGAAACCTTCACCCCCAATGCTTTTTATCCTAATTTATCGGAATGGCTCAAGCGCTCGCAACTGAAAGCGGAAAGTGAATGGTTCGCAGCGATCGCCGCTTTAGAAAATATCTTATTACAAAACCAAAATAATGCTGCCGCCAGTCGGGGTTTAATTCTCTCCGGTCCGACGGCTTTAGTCAGAGAAAGCAAGGCTTTAACGGGTTTTGAATTCGGGGTTTTTACCGTTAAAGCTTTAAAACATTTGCAATGGCCGGGTTTGCAATTGCCTTCTCAGGAAAAATCCGCCGCCGATATTTCCCCGACGGAGATTCATGAATTGCCTCTCTTGCCAACGGATCCGATTGCTAATGAAAGATTTTGTCTGGTTTTTAGCGAAAGTTTCTCTCTTTTGCTGGTTTTAGGCGAGGATCAGTGGGGTTTGTCCTCTTTTCAATTTTCCTTTGATCCCGTCCTCACTCAGCAAGCTTGGCAGCAGTTGCGGCAACGATTAGTTAATCTGCGTTATCCGCAAATCGGGACTTTAGAGGCAATTATCGAGGCTAATGGCAGTCCCTCGCCGGATTATCGTCTAGTTAGCCAATTTAGCCGCCAATTACTGCAAAATTTACCCGACCAGTCTAATTTAGACCTGAAAAAAACGAAATCGCCTATCAATAGCGAAATCACTCCCCCAGAGGAAGATAATTCTAATTTAGAATCGGGTTGTGATTTGGAATTATTGCGCGCCTTAACCCACGAAATTCGCACCCCTTTAACCACCATTCGCACCATTACCCGATTATTATTAAAACGGGCAAAAGTAACGGAAGATGTGCAGAAATATTTAGAAACAATCGATTTAGAATGTAGTGAACAAATTCAGCGCATGGAATTAATTTTCCGAGCCGCAGAATTGGGTATTAATCCTCTGGTAGATAAACCGATTCAATTAATTCCAATTGCTCTAGAAAAAGTCTTTCAAGATAGTATTCCCCGGTGGCAAAAACAAGCTAAACGGCGCAATGTCAATTTAGAAGTTAATGTACCGAAAAAATTGCCTTCGGTAATTAGCGACCCGAATTTATTGGATCAAATGTTAAATGGAGTCGTGGAAAAATGTACTCGCAGTATGGCTAGTGGTGGCCTGTTGCAGGTACATATATCAACGGCAGGAAATCAATTAAAAATGCAGTTCCAAACTCAGGTAAAATCGCCTAATCTTACTCTCAAAGCTTTAGGAAAAGTCCTAATGTTTCAACCAGAAACGGGTAGTTTAAGTCTGAATATGAAGGTGACTAAAAACCTTTTTCAAGCTTTGGGAGGTAAATTTATTGTGCGTGAAAAACCCGAAGAAGGTGAGATTTTAACCATTTTCTTGCCCCTGGGACGCATTAAATAAGTTGGGATTATTCTAAAATTTTCATCTTGGAAAATGGGCAAATTTACCAAGAGGATGCTATACTAGGGCAACAAACATTGGGTGCATCTCATATTTGTGATTTTCTCTCACTTATGGTGAGCAGCAGAAGTTGTTCAAAGAGGGCGAAGGCAATTCGCCCCTACGATAATATTATTGCACCAATGGTAGGGGCGCACCGCGTGCGCCCCAAATGTCATCTAGCTATTTCTCCAAAATTGAGATGCACCCCAAACATTATTGATAGTTGCCATGGAAAAAACTGTTTTAATTTTAGGTGGCACCGGTCGCATTGGTCAAAGTGTAGCCCTAGATATTATTAATCATACTTCAGCTAAAATTATTATCACAGGACGCAAGGAAAAAGCCATTAAATTACTGCCAAGAATGCATTTTTTAGCTTTAGATTTAGAAGAAATAGACAAGCTGAGACAGGCAATTAAAAATAGTGATTTAGTCATTCATTGTGCCGGTCCCTTTCATTATCGCGATGGCAGGGTAGTAAAAATCTGCATCGAAGAAAAAGTCAATTATATTGATGTTAGTGATCATCGTTCTTTTTATCAAAAGTTAATCCCCTATCGAGAATTAGCGATAAAAGCGGGAATAACTGCCGTGGTTAATACGGGAATTTTCCCCGGTATTTCTAATAGTATAGTGCGAGAGGGAGTCGAACAGTTAGATAGGGTAGAAACGATCCGTTTAAATTATGCCGTAGCTGGTTCAGGAGGTGCGGGATTAACTGTGATGCGGACAACTTTTCTCGGCTTAAAAAAGCCTTTTTTAGCTTGGATTGAGGGACAATGGCAAGAGATTAAACCCTATACTGCTAGAGAAGTAATTGACTTTCCCGCTCCTTTAGGTCAAACTGGTGTTTATTGGTTTGATATGCCAGAAACCTATACTTTTGCTGAATCTTTTCAAGTGCAAAATGTGATCACAAAATTTGGTTCTATTCCCGATTTTTATAATCATTTAACTTGGATTACTGCCCATATTTTTCCCGATGCTTGGGTAGAAAGTTCTCGGGGAATCGAGTTTTTTTCCCAAGTTAGTTATCGCATGACAGAAGTAACCGATAAATTTTCGGGAATTGGGGTAGCAATGTTGGCAAAAGTCGCCGGATGGCAAGGGCAGCAAAAAGCAGTTTATCAAGCAACTATAGTCCACGAGAATACTGCTCAAGCAGCGGGTTGGGGAACTGGCAGCGTGGCAGAATTAATCTTAGCGGCAAAACTCCAAAAAGCCGGGATTTATCCGGTGGAACAGGTGTTATCCACAGAACTATTCCATGCTACGATGAAAAAAAGAGGTATTAAACTCGATCGCTCCTGTGCAATTGTGGCTTAGAAGATGAAAAAAATCTGGCGTTACCTAGGGCTGTTTTGTTTAGTTTTGTTACTGACTTTATCCCCCATCTTCATGATAGCGGCCCAGAATAATCCTGCTAAACAAGGACAGGAAACACCCCTGGAAACTTTGGGAGAAGTTTTTCCCGTCATGCTTGATAATCAAGAACTTTTTACGATTCGGCAAGGAATAGGTTCTTTTTCAGCGCAAGAAAGAGCGAAATCGATTACAGCCAGAATTGAAAAAATTGCCGATGACGATGTCCTTTCTCCTGAAGATTTAACCATAAAAATCGATCCTGAAGACAAAAACCCTTCGATTATTTTGGGAGATACGGTTATTGCTACTATTACTTCTAAAGATGCCAAATTACACTCAGTAAGTCAAGAAGTATTGGCCGAACGAGCTTTAGCAAAGATGAAAGCGGCCATTGTCCGTTATCGTCAAGAACGTCAACCAGATAACCTCTTAAAAGATGCAGTTTTGACAGTAAGTGCTACCTTGGCCACGGTCTTAATTTTCTGGGTAATAATTTTTATATCTTCGCGGGTTTTTCCCCAGAGTCAGAGATTAATCACCTCCCTAGTTCCTGGGGTCGTATTCCAAAATTTTGAGATTATTAGTTCCCAGACAATAGGAATTTTTTCCCTAAGAGTTTTGCAATTTATCCGAACTCTAATTATTTTAACTATTCTCTATTTTTATTTAACTTTTGTCCTTCGTCTTTTTCCCTGGACTAGAAAATTTGGTGATGGGTTTCTGCAATACTTTTTTAGTGCTTTGGAAGTTATTTCCCAAGAGATAGCAAAATATTTACCCAATATTTTTATTATACTGCTAATTGTTTTTATAACTCACTATCTGTTGAGAGCAATTAAACCATTTTTCACTGGATTGGAAAGAGAAAATTTAGTAATTAATGGTTTCTATCCCGATTGGGCAAAACCAACCTATAATTTACTGTCACTGCTGATAATTGCCTTAGCTATAGTCATCGCTTTTCCCTATCTACCCGGATTTAATTCTCCTGCTTTTCAGGGGGTGTCGGTATTTTTAGGGGTGCTATTTTCCTTGGGTTCTACCTCTGCTATCGCTAACGTGGTGGGAGGAATTATCCTCATCTATACCCGCTCTTTTCAACTAGGAGATAAAATTTCTATTGGTGATGTTATTGGAGATGTGATTGAAAAAGGATTATTAGTCACCCGTATTCGCACACCGGCTAATAGAATTATCACGATTCCTAATTCATCGCTGTTAAACACCAATGTGATTAACTTTAGCGTTTCTCAAAGGGAATTCAAACAACCTTTAATTTTGCAAACCACAGTCACTCTCGGTTATGATTTACCTTGGCGTAAGGTCCACGCAACCCTGAAAGAAGCAGCCTTAGCCACTAAATTTATTGTCTCAGAACCTGCTCCTTTTGTCTTGCAAACCAGTCTCGATGATTTTTATGTCAGCTATCAGCTAAATGCCTACACTGATCATCCTAGCAAAATGGTGTATATTTATTCTGAATTACATCAAAATATTCAGGATAAATGTAACGAAGTTGGCATCGAAATTATGTCTCCTCACTACAAGGCTCTCCGGGATGGCAATCACAGCACTATTCCTGAAAATTATCTGCCGGAAGATTATCAAAGTCCTGCTTTTGGTATTCAGTCAAATCCTCAGAAGTAATAATTTTCCTAATAGCTTTGATTGCGTTTGTCAAGCCCTTTTCAGTTATTGTTGATAATTCTTCACCAAATTCACAATTAATAGCAGGAATAAATATTCCCCAGGCCCTGGGAGTTTGTTGATAAATTGCTTGAGTTAATGCTAATAAAGAAGCGGGACTTTCTGCATGACCTAAATTATTCCATTCGGTAACTGCTGCTAATTTTTCTATCCGGATATCAGTTTGATTAGATAATACCGCATCAACAAAAATAACTAGGGAAGCGTCAGCTATATCGGCTGCTAACTCAGGAGTCAATTGATGGGTAGCGATGACTTGCACATTAGGCAAATTCTCCTCGGCAATAATTTCGGCTATTCTCACTCCCACTCCGTCATCATTTCTTAAAGTATTACCGTAACCGATGAGCAGTATTTTAAAATTATTCATGGTTAAATAGAGGAAACAGGAGTGGGAGGATTTACTTCGTTGCCATCAAAGACGCTGTCAGCGGGAAAAATTAGTTTAAATACTAAGTAGGTGGGTGGAATTAAATATAAGATGAACGTAGGTTGGGTTGAAGCGTGAAACCCAACGCCCGCTCATGTTACGCTACCGCTAACCCATCCTACAAATAATTGTGCCTCCCTACTTATAAAAATCTTCGAGATGTTGTTTTAGTTGACGAATTGCCATACTACTATTGCGATTGTCGGCAATTTCTCCACAGAAAGAAACTAGATTTTGTAGGTTAAAGTTAGGAAAATATTGACTTTGATGGCGAGGGATATACTCTTGATTCTCTAGCCAATAAATATAGAGATTTTTCTGACGATACAACCAAATTTCAGGCACTTGATAAGGCAGATAGTCATCCACATTCGAGTAACTGGTGACATCAATTTCTAATACTAAATCGGGGGGAGGATCATTTACCCAGTCAATTCTGGCTTTCCCTGCTATAGCCGGCCAATGGTCAATATAAAAACTATAATCTGGTTCAATACCACTTGTTTCTGGTAATTCCATGGTTACGGGAGTAAAAGCCTCGTACTCACGCCCCAGATAATCCAATAAGGTGATGATAATATTAGCAATTAAATGGGCATCACGTCCATGCTTAGGAAGTGGAGACATAAGCAAGACTTCTCCATTGTGATATTTGATTTTAGGCTGAGAATTGTCGCCCCTTTGCCGAGACAAAGTTTGATAATCTAGCCAAGTGGCAGGTAATCTCACTAAGGACCCCGCCGGTAGCTCGATTTTATCTAGTGAAACTAAGGCAAACATGGCGCAAGGTTCCAGGTAAATGATCAGAAACGCTGTAAAATAAGTATAGGATATCTTCGATACTCTCGATGCACAGCTTAACCTAATCGATAAATTAACTGAGTCTGGTAAGAAAACTTAAGCCTTGATAGTAGTTTCTTGATGAGCCAAAAATTATGCTATCGACTAACACAGTTTCCCCCCATATTATTCCCACTCTCAAAAATGGTGATAGATTAACTCGTCCTGAATTCGAGCGCCGTTATCAAGCAATGACACAGCTAAAAAAAGCTGAATTAATCGCAGGAGTTGTTTATATGGCATCCCCCGTCCGCATCAAAAATCATGGCAATCCTCACGCTCGTATTATCACTTGGTTAGGATACTATTGGTACGTTACACCGGGGGTAGAATTAGCAGATAATACTACTGTGCGACTGGATGGGGATAATGAACCACAACCGGATGCTTTATTAAGAATAGAAACCGGTGGACAATCAAGCATTAGTGAAGATGGTTATCTGGAAGGTGCGCCGGAATTAATCGTGGAAATTGCCGCTTCTACTGCTTCCTACGATTTACACGAAAAACTCAAAGTTTATCGTCATCATGGAGTGCAAGAGTATATTATCTGGCGAGTAGATGACCAAGAATTGGATTGGTTTCGCTTAACTGATGGGGAATATTTGCCCCTAGAATCAAATCAAGATAAGATATTTTGCTCCCAAGTCTTTCCTGGATTATGGCTGGATAAAAATGCTTTATTATCGGGTAATTTATCCGAAGTTTTGGAGGTGTTAAAGCAAGGAATAGCTAGTCAAGAACACCAAAATTTTTGTCAAACTTTGGCTAATAAATAACCCGGATAAACTTGATTTTTTTCTTAGTTGCCTAGGGATGGCTCAGAAAGATTAGCTGATTTTTCTTGCCAATCTTGACCGATTTTAATCGTCACATCAGAAGCGAGATTCCCCGTACTTTCCACCAAAACTTCCCCGACACCAAGGCTATTATGCAGGGCAGCAGCCAGGGAATCATCCCCTTTTTGAGCAATAATTTTGGTAGTTTCTAGAATTGGCGATGAAGACTTAGAGACAAAAACATTTTCATAACCCAATGAGCGCAGATATCTGACTAGAGTTTGCACCGCTTCTGGATTATCGGTGCTGTCTTCCACAGCTATGCGAGTCGGTTGCGTGGTTTCCTCAATGTCAGCCATAAAAGAGCCGTGGTTAAAATGTTGAGCCACTAGCTCTTGAATTTTACTTTGATTGGGTAGCCAATAACTGATCCCTTGCCGACCATCACCATTAAAGTCTCCGGGTAGCAGTAGCATTTGCACATCAGCGCGCTGAGTTTTGGAGGCAAAGCCGGCTAGAGCGAGTAACTCCTCTAAACTGAGATTAGTATCGATATGATTGCGGATAACCTCGATAATATCGGGAATTTTCAATAAAGTTGCTGGTTTTAGGGTTTGTTCTACTAAAGACCGCATTAATTGCTGTTGTCGTTGGATACGACCGATATCGCCGTTAGCATCGTAACGAAAACGGGCAAACTGGAGGAATTTCTCGCCGTTGAGGTGTTGTTCCCCTTTTTTCAGGTCAATGTAGAGGTGTTGACTAAAATCTTTGTACTTCATGTCTTTGGGAACATATACCGTCACCCCCCCCAAAGCATCAATTAATTTTTCCACACCCTGCACATTAATGCGAATATAGCGATCGATAGCCACTCCGTCCAAAAGATGACTAACCGTTTCCGCCGTTAAAGCAGGTCCACCGAGGGCGTTAGCTTCATTGATTTTTTTCTCCCCGTAACCCTCGATATCGGTGCGGGTATCCCGGGGGATGGAAAGCATGGTTAACTTCTGTCTTTGGGGGTCAAAACGCAGTAACAGCATGGTATCGGTTAAACCCTCCAAGGAATTAACCGGGGCATGATAACCCAGATCTGGGGTTTGTGCCTCCTTGACATCGGATGTCAACACTTTTGCGCCAACTACCAGAATATTAACGGGGCGGTTGAGGGCGGGAAGTTGCAGATTTTGATAGGATATCGCCTGCTGATTGTTAAAAGCGGCGGCTTCTTCGGGACTAAGAGCAGCTTGTCGCAAAGGTGTGGAGGAGAGAGACACGGCCAACATAGCCCCCGCCGTAGCGGAAACTAGGGCGCAGCCAGTTAAGCCTAGGGCTGTCAGGAACCATTTACCGGACAATCGCCGCTTTTTCACAGGTTTAGCCGCTAATTTGCTTGATTTTCCGCTTTTAAGCCTTGATTTCGTCTTATTAACCACAAATTGCCTCACACAGTCACTAATTATCTCCCTAAAACCATATTTTAAAGGGATGAACTATTTTTTTTCTCAGATACCCGGAAAAGATTATTAAACTAATCGGGTTTTTTAGAGAGTTAGCAGATAATATACCAGAATTTTTCCTTATAGTTCTTCTGCATGGCAATTTTGTCGAAATATCTAGGGTTTGTTTCGTGGGAGCGGGGAGTGGGGAATGGGGAAGTGGGGGAAGTGGGGAAGTGGGGAAGTGGGGAAATTGAACTAAAACCCCAAAACCCCAAAACCCCAACCCCCAACACCTAAAACCTGTCTCGGAGTCTCGGAGTCTCCTATCTCCTCATTGGCTGATTTTTTTGTGCAGAAATAACTTTTGTGGTCGATTAAATAACCAATTGATCAACCAACCGTCGGTTTTTTGCAGACGATAACCGCTACTTGAGTACAGTGACTGGGCCGCTAGATTATTATCGAGAACATGGAGGGAAAGTTCCTCAAAACCCCATTCTCTAGCGATCTGTTCACACTTGAGCAGCAATCTCCGGGCCAGACCGGCACGCCGGCGATCGGGACTAACGGCTAAATTAGAGATATAAGGAATGGGAACAGCTAAAAAAGAACTGGATTTTAAGGCGATTTCCGCCGTAGCAACAATAATTTCCTGAGGACCCGTGACGGTGACGCTGGTTTGACTGACTACCAGACAGTGATAGTAAGGGGTATCGGCGCGCAATCGTCCCCGTAAGTCCTCGTAAATGCCTAATTTAAAGATAGGACGCAGAAAAGACCAATAATTGGCCGTGGGGAAAAAACTATCGGTGAGAATTTCCGCCAAGCTTTTGAGATCTTGGCTTTGGGCCAAACGCACCTCGACGGTAATGGCGGCAGTGTCACCGGTCGCTTCCGAGTCGGAGGGATTAGACAATAGGTATGAGATAAAACAGGAGTCCACTTTAATCACAGGAGTCGGCAGGGAAGGTGGGGATGGCAGTCCTTATCCGGGAAGGATAGATAGGGGTGGGATTTAGTTGGGGGAATCAAGCATCTATCTTAGGGAGAAGACCGCAATTTTTCAAGACTACTGAATCAAAATCTCATCCATTCTACTGCCTATAGCCCCAGTTGGGGGAAAGACCGCTATTTTTCGGGAATTTTTTTTGATCGCCGGGCAATGGTTAAGATGGGATGATGCCGGTCAGAACTAATCTCTTTCTTTTTGGGTCAATTAACTATATTCTTTAATCTAATCTATCCTCCTATCCCCTCCATGATCAAAGAAATTTCCGCTTATTTGCAAGTGTTCCGCAGTCAAAAAATGGCGGCTTTGTTATTCTTAGGTTTCGCTTCCGGATTGCCCTATTTTCTCACCGGTCGCACCCTGCAAGCTTGGATGACCACCGAAGGAGTTGCTCTGCAATTGATCGGTTTATTTAGTTTAGTCACCCTCCCCTACTCTCTCAAATTTCTTTGGTCTCCCTTACTCGATCGCTATGTTCCTCCTTTTCTTGGTCGTCGTCGCGGTTGGATTTTAATCGCTCAAATTTGTTTAACTTTAGCGATTGGTTTCATGGCTTTTCAACAACCGCAACAATCTTTAGAATTATTGGCAATTAATGCTTTACTGATTGCTTTTTTTAGTGCCACTCAAGATATTGCCTACGATGCCTATCGCACAGATATTTTAGAAAAATGGGAGATGGGTGCGGGGGTGGCGATCGGGGTTTTAGGTTATCGTTTGGCTTTAATTTTAACTGGTTCGATCGCTTTAATTTTAGCCGATCACTTTCCCTGGCCCCTCGTCTATCTTTTCCTAGCTGCACTGATGGCTTTAACGATTATTTGGTCTTTTTTCGCCCCAGCTACTCCCCCTAGGGATGATACTCCTCAAACTCTTTTAGAGGCAGTTTGGTTGCCTTTCCAAGAGTTTTTTCAACGCTATCGATTAGGTCAAGGAATCGGTATTCTCGCCTTTATCGTTCTCTATCGTTTAGGGGATGCTTTAGTTAATAATATGGTGACTCCTTTTCTCTTAAAAACTGGTTTCAGTCAAACCGATATCGGGGCGATACAAGGCGGCATGGGCATGATAGCAACTATGGTGGGAGTTTTATTAGGTGGTTCCCTGTTAAGTCGTTGGGGAATTAATCGATCGCTCTGGATATTTGGCGGCTTGCAAGCTATTAGTAATTTAGCCTATTTTACTTTAGCAAATTTAGGGCAAAATTATCCTTTTATGGTCTTGGCTATTAATATTGAAAACTTCTGCGGTGGCTTAGTCACTGCCGCTTTTGTGGCTTTTTTAATGAGTCTTTGCAATGCTCGTTTTACCGCTACTCAGTACGCCCTCTTATCAAGTTTAATGGCCTTTAGTCGCGATATTTTGGTGGCTCCCGCCGGAGTTTTAGCTGAGGCGATCGGTTGGCAGTGGTTCTTTTTAATCACGGTAATTGCCGCTTTACCCGGGTTAGCGTTATTGCCTTTATTCGCTCCTTGGCAAGAGCAGGATTAAGCTAATTTATGAGCTAGGAAGTGATGATTTATTCCTCCGATTTCACTCGCATAACTACTAAAGTCATATCGTCGCTACTGTCATTTCCCAACCCAGTAAAAGCGGCAACTTTCCCAAATAAATATTCTAGAATCTGTTCGGGATCGGTGTACTGTTGACAGGCTTCTTTAACTGCCGATAGCCAATTTTTCTGATCAAATCTTTCCCCTTTCGAGTTAACTGCATCGGTAAAGCCATCGGTATAATAGATCAGCGTATCTCCCGCTTCTAATTGCACTTGGGCATCGTCATAGATAGAATCGGCCTCTAAACCAACTAATGTCCCTTCCGTGTCGAGAGACTCTAACGCTCCCGTTTTAGCCCGCCACCAGAGGGTGGGATAATGGGCAGCATTACTGTAGCCAAGACGGCGCGTCAGGGGATCATACTCGGAATAAAATAATGTCACGAAACGATGAGAATTATCGAGATCGGCATACATAACCCGATTGAGATGACGCAAAATCTGGGCTGGGGAGTGACGATTTAACACTTCCGCTCGCAACATTCCCCGGGTCATGGTCATCAATAATCCTGCCGGGACACCTTTACCCATGACATCACCGATCACTATACTCCAAGGAGCGGCACTAGCTTCCATTTCCGCCTCCCTTGCCGGTTTAAATTGATCGTAGTTGCAGGGGATAAAATCATAATAATCGCCACCCACGCGATTAGCCGTTTTGCAGTGGGCTGCCAATTCTACCCCCTGAATTTTCGGACATTGCCGGGGTAAAAGACGATTTTGGATTTCGGCAGCGATTTCTAACTCTCGATCCTGACGTTCCTTGGCACGCAATTCGAGCGTTAATTCATTATTAGCTATAGCCACCGCCGTTTGATCGGCCACTAGCTGCAGCAGTTTCCGACGGGTGGGTGTCCAACCATAATCGGGATCGCGACTGAAAACGTATAAACGCCCCCGCTCACTATTTTTTACTAAAACAGGCGTACTATAAACCTGCGTACCCTGTCCGAGAGTTTGCCGGATTTTATGGTCGAGACTATCGAGAAGCGATCGATGATTTTTATTCTCAAGTGCCGGTTCTTGGTTTAATTGTCGGATAATTGCCTCTAATTGTCGGCGTAGTTCCCCATTAATTTGATTATCTTGGCAATGGAGTTGATCGAGCGCCACTTGACCGTTATTTTTGCTCAAAATCAATGCCCCTCCCTCCGCGTCTGCCACTCGTGCGGCCATCAAGGGGGTAAGATCGAGGAATTGGTTTAAATTATTGAAACTCCGCAGGGCAAAACCGAGGGAACTTAAGAGATTTTGAACTTTGTTTTGTTCGCGATATAAACTAGCGACTAACTCTTTTAAGGCTAAAATTGGCTTGATATCGGTACTTTGATCGCCCATATTGACGGTGGGAGTGGTGAGGGTGTCGCTCGGTTCCGGCTCAGAAAGCATAAAATGATCTTTGTGGCGGTGACATGATTATAGCTAGATGGTCATTGGGTTATGACCTGTTTAAGTCTAACAGTATAGTCGATCTTTTCCTGACCGCCACAATTTAACCCTGATGTTTTACCATTTCCGTTTTTTGACGCTCCCCGTCTCTTTAGACGGGAATTCTTCGTTCATTGAGTCTCCGTTAGCAAGCAGGATTTCTCCAACCAACCAAGAGGGAATCTCTCCCGAAGCGTTTAAAGTTTGCGTGCGCCCCACGCTACTTAATCCCTTTTGCAAGATGTTTAAAGCGGCGTTTCTGT
>NZ_JADBSZ010000204.1:0-21910 GCF_020246425.1 Microcystis sp. M079S1 | reverse complement strand
GGAACCCTTCGAGATCGAAGAGCGAAAGTGCAAGGGTTTTGAGTCCCTCGGATCGATTTCTCAACGTTTGTTTCTGGCACTTTTTGGGCTAAAAAAGTGCCAAAACCGTTTTCTAGTAAGGCTTTCAGTAATTTTCAGCAAGCCCTACTTAGCTTAACCAATTAGGTTTTAGATTCAATCCTTGTTATCAGTTCACTGTTCACTGTTTACTGTTTACTGTTGACTGGAAATAGCTGACAGCCTTTTTAGTTGGGCATTTCAGTTAAACGAGCATTTTGATAATAATGGCTGAGAATGCGATCATAAGTCACCCCTTGGTCGGCGAGGGAAAAAGCGCCCCATTGACTTAAACCGATCCCATGACCGAAACCGCGACCATTAATGGCAAAAGTACCGTTATCAGCTGAAATCGTGAATAGGGTACTACGCAGCTCGAGTATTCGCCGTAATTGGGTATCAGAGATTAATTTAGAGCCTTGATCGCCCACTATACGCATTCTAATCACTCGTCCGTGGGGAGTGGTCCTTTCGGGGGATAGCGATCGCACGCGACCGACACCACCGATTAAACGGCCTAATTCACTGGCGCTAAAGTTTTTTGACCATTGAAATACCGGGGCGACTTGATCGTAATCGATGACACCGCGCAGGTAGGGTAAGGGGGAATTCCAAACATCCTCGACATTTTCCGTATGGCCTCCGGAGGAGGAGTGAAACACCGCTAGAATCGGTTTGCCGTTGAAACTCATAATTTGTCCGGCGGTGGCATTAACTGCCTCGTGGGTGCTAGTAAACTCGCTTTCTAGACCCTTATAAACTTGGGTGCGGGTGGTAGTATCGAGATCGTAGATGCGATTGCCGGAAGTGTTCATTTGGTAGAGAGCATAGGTGCGCGCCGCCACGGATTGGGCTTTTAAGGCCTCTTGCGGCCAGGAGGGAATCGCTTCCGCACCGACGACACTATAGAGATATTCCTCTAAATCGACTAAATTTAGGGCTGTCACCCCAGAACCTTGCCGAATGATCCGTGTACGTCCTCGATACCAGCGATCATTAATCCAGACGTAACCATCATTCCCCGGTTCGATGAGCAATTGACTGGCCTGCCAATCGGCCAAACCCACCGCTTTTCCTCTGGGATTAGCATTGAGGGCATTCATGGCGGTCAATTCTCCTAAGACTCTGCCGGCCCCATCTTTCACCACAGCATCGGTGGAACTGCCCACGGAGACGGCACTAACACCTTTACTGATGGCAATGCGTAATTCGACAGCAGCCTGGACTGGGGCGATAATCAAAGCCCAAAAAACTAGGACGAGCCAGCTATGGGCAGGCAGGCGCTGCAGGTAACTACCCAGCAGCCTTGCTGTGTGTTTATTGGTCATGGGGATCGGACTCCTCACACAATCGATCGATAATCAATTTTACCCGGACTGGGATTTTTTGGCTACTCCGGTTCGGAAAAATTTTTCTCTGTCACTTTTTCCCGATTGTCTGACAATTTTTCTGTCCTCTGGCCTCTGCTAAACTGGAATCGAGCCTCCTGAATCGCCAAATTGCCGTATTTTGTCGGATTAATCGGGATTTATTCGAGTTATAAAAATCACCGAAAATACTTAATTTACTAAGACAACTAAATAATTGTTTAATCGGTAATTCTTGAGGAAATCTAAAATCAGAACCCAACCGACAAAAAGGGTGAGAGAATAAAAACATAGTTCAGAGAGTAGAGGCTGTCAAGACAAGCTTTCGAGTCGTAAAATCCACAATTCCTGCCGGGTGAGGGCCGATAAATGACTTTCAAAAAAGCAGAATTAAATTTAGTAGAAAAAAATCGCAACAATCTGTCAATCTACTGAAAAAAGAGAGAAAACTTATGTTTTGTGAACAATGCGAACAAACCGCTAGTGGTAATGGTTGTCATCAGTGGGGAGCCTGTGGAAAAAGTCCCGAAGTCAACGCTGTTCAAGACTTATTAGTTTATTGTCTGCGGGGATTAGCATCGGTGGTTTTAAAAGCCAAAGAAGCGGCAATATCTACTTGCGAAGCCGATATTTTTACCTGTGAGTCGCTTTTCGCCACCATGACCAATGTGAACTTCGATCAAAGACGTTTTACCGATTATATTCAGCGTTGTTTAGAGATTCGGGAAAATTTAAAAGCACAATTGGGATCGGTGGACTGGTCTGCACTTGCTAACTATCAGCCTAATTTTAATGAGAGCCTAGTCAGTCAAGGTCAAGAAGTATCCTTAGAACTAATTGAAAAAGTACAAGACCTCGATATTTTTTCCCTAAAGTTAACCGCTATCTACGGAGTTAAAGGTCTTGCTTCCTATACTTTCCACGCTCAGGAATTAGGTCAAGAGGATGACTCAGTTTATCAGGTTATCCAAGAGACTTTAGCGGCAATTGATCGCAGTGATTTAAACCTGAATGATTGGGTGGCAATCTGTCTAAAAGTCGGGGCCGCAAACCTGCGGGCCATGGAATTATTAGATCAAGGTCATACCGAAACCTACGGTCATCCCATACCGACAAATGTTCCCTTAAATCCGCGTTTAGGTAAAGCCATTTTAGTCTCCGGCCATGATATTAAACAATTGGCGGCTTTACTGGCACAAACTGCCAATACTGGGATAACAGTCTATACCCACGGAGAATTATTACCCGCCCACGGTTATCCAAAACTAAAAGAAAAATATCCCCATCTCTACGGTCATTATGGCACCGCCTGGCAAAATCAAACTAAAGAATTTGCTAAGTTTCCGGGGGCAATAGTTTTAACTACTAATTGTCTCATGCCCCCCCACGAAAACTATGAAAGTAAACTTTTTACCCTCGGACCTGTGGGTTATGCCCATATTAACCGCTTAGAAACAGTGGACGGTGCGATCGATTTTAGTCCCGTGATTGCTAAAGCGCAGTCATTGCCCGGATTTACTGAAATAAGCGAACCTCGGCAGGTAATGGTGGGATTTGCCCACAATACCGTTCTCAGTGTCGCTGATACGGTGGTTGATGCCCTTAAACAGGGTAAAATCCGTCACTTCTTCCTGGTTGGGGGCTGCGATGGGGCAAAACCAGATCGCAATTACTACACCGAATTCGTGGAACAAGTTCCCGAAGATTGCATCGTTTTAACCCTTGCCTGTGGAAAATTCCGCTTTTTCGACAAACAATTAGGTAGTATCGAAGGATTACCGCGGCTAATGGACCTGGGACAATGTAACGATGCCTATAGTGCCATCAAAATCGCCCTAGGATTAGCCAACGCTTTTAACGTTAGCGTCAACGAGATTCCCCTATCCCTAATTATCTCTTGGTACGAACAAAAAGCGATCGCTGTACTGCTCACCCTGCTGCATCTAGGTATGCAAAATATCCGTCTGGGACCGACTTTACCGGCATTTATCTCCCCCAACGTCCTGAAATTCCTCTCCGATACCTATCACCTGCAGCCGATTACCACCCCCGCAAAAGACTTAGCCGATTGTCTAGGTTAAAACTTTCTGTAAAAATCCCACCCTTGGCCACAAACCGTGGCCTATGGGAAGGAGAGGGATATTATCCTCAAGGAGAATAATTTTTATGTCCGTAATCACTTTAAGCATTGATGGCAAAGATGTAGCGATCGAAGCAGGTTCGCGAGTTCTCGCGGCAGCTAGTCAGGTAGGAATAAAAATTCCCGCCCTCTGTCATCTCGATGGGGTTTCCGAAGTGGCCGCCTGTCGCTTATGTTTGGTAGAAATTGAAGGTATTAATAAATTATTACCCGCCTGTGTAACGGAGGTGGCGGAAGGAATGGTGGTTCATACCGATACCCCAAAACTGAAAGAATATCGCCGCATGACGGTGGAATTATTATTCGCTGAAGGCAATCACGTTTGTGCAGTTTGTGTGGCTAATGGTAACTGTGAATTGCAAGATTTAGCGATCGAAGTGGGTATGGATCATAGTCGTTTTCCCTACCGTTTTCCCAAGCGAGAAGTGGATATTTCCCATCCTCTTTTCGGTATCGATCATAATCGTTGTGTTCTCTGTACCCGTTGTGTGCGAGTCTGTGATGAAATTGAAGGGGCGCACGTTTGGGATCTGGCTTATCGCGGCGAAAAAGATAAAATTATTGCGGGAATGGATCAGCCTTGGGGCAGCGTTTCCGCCTGTACTTCCTGCGGCAAATGTGTTGCCGCTTGTCCAACCGGGGCAATATTCCGCAAGGGTTCCGCCGTTTCTGAAAAAGAGGAAGATCGCTCGAAGTTGGAATTTTTAGTTAACGCCAGGACTCAACACCAATGGACGCGTTAGCGAAAAATGGTAGATTCTCAAAACGCTCGTTGGGGACATCTAGGTATTTATGCCAAGTATCTGCGGGCGGAAATGGCTCTGTATGACGAGATTATGGGGATGAATGAAGATATTCGCTTGATTTCCGATTACTGCGGTATTTCTGAGCGGGAAACTCAACGAGCAAAGGACTACGCTTTCGGTAGCGGTGTCAGTCAGTATGAATTTTGGCCTAGTATTGATATGGCAAAGGCGTGGTTGAGGATGGCGCGAGGACAGGGAACGGAGATCGATCGTGTCTTTTTACAACACGAAATCTTAGAATCGGATTTAGTGATTAATCAGGGTATGAATCAGCCTTCTGCTCACGAAATCGCTCAAGCTCAATATGGTTGGTCCACCCTACTGCGTCAAGCGAATCAATAATGTTATGAATGATACAAATCTTGAACAGATCTTTCTGCAAGCCTTAGAGCGCTGTCTATCCCTGGTGGATTATCAATCTCAACCAACCAATTTAGCTTGGTCTGCGATCGAACTTTTCGCCGAAGTTGGGCGATTTCCCCAGATGCTTCGCCAATTCTGTGATCAATACCGAGAGCGTGTGGCGGCGGCAGATCGGGCGATCGAGGATTACGCCAGTAGTGTGGATAATTGGACAGTCAAGGGGACTATTTTCGGGGCGCAGGATCAATGTAATATCTTGCATTTTTTTCTCAATGTCCACACGAAAAAATTTAAGTTTTTTAGAGGTGAAAATTGGACGCCCCAGCTGATCTGTGAATTTTTGCAAGAATGGAAGGGTATCGATCTTTTTTCTTTAATTGCAGATAATCAGGAACTTGTCGAGACAGGCAAAAACTCGCCCCTCGGTAAACAGCCGCTTTTCTATTAAGTAGGTAGGTGTTAAAAATTGTCAGATACCCCCCTTATTAAGGGGGGATTAAGGGGGGATCGAAGGCAAAATCTATCTTCTATTTAATTAGAACCACTTACTTAGCTAGTAATCACTATTGCCAAAACCTAACAAACAAGGAATTAAAATTATGAGTAAAATTCGCTTCGCTACTGTCTGGTTAGCCGGTTGTTCGGGATGCCATATGTCCTTCCTCGATTTGGATGAATGGCTGTTAGAATTAGCCGAAAAAGTTGACGTGGTGTATAGTCCCGTCGGCTGCGATCTGAAAACCTATCCGGAAAATGTCGATGTCTGTCTAGTGGAAGGAGCGATCGCTAATCAGGATAATTTAGAACTAATTCATCTAGTCCGCCAAAATACCAAAACCGTCGTTTCTTTTGGTGATTGCGCCGTAACTGCTAACGTTCCCGCTATGAGAAATATGTTAGGAACTGCCGATCCCGTGCTAAAAAGGGCTTATTTAGAGTTAGGAGATAACACACCTCAACTACCAGAAGAACCCGGTATCGTTCCCGAATTATTAGATCAAGTGCTGCCCGTCCATCAAGTCATTCCCATCGATATTTTTATGCCGGGTTGTCCCCCCGATGCGGACAGAATTCGCGAGACATTGATTCCGATTTTAAAAGGGGAATTACCCGTGATGGCAGGACGAGAAATGATTAAATTTGGTTAATTGAATCAGTTATCAGTTATCAGTTATCAGTTATCAGTTATCAGTTATCAGTTATCAGTTATAAGATTTGAGTTTTAAGTTTTGAATGAGCAGTATGTATTAGGTGAGCCTCATCAAATGCCAGTTTGCTGCTGTCTTTTCGCTGATTATTGATTACTGTTTACTGATTACTGATCACTGTTTACTGATTGGGTGCATCTCACATTTGTAGAAATACCGACAATCAGCAATTATCAGTGACTCCTAAATTATTAGAGATGCGTCAGCAGCCGCGTGTAAGCATCCCACCGAAAAACTAATGCGCTCCGGGGTTTGGGGGGTTCTACCCCCCAACGGGGGGGTTGGGGGGTAGAACCCCCCAAAAGCTTGGATTGAGTAATCAGATCTGAAGTAATACTAAATCCGTTGAGTATGGGCTACATATCAAGAGAGGCACTCCTGCAAAACGGAGAATAAATAATCAGTTTTTAATAACTGGATTTAGTATCATAATTCGTAATTCATAATTGATAATTGATAATTGATAATTGATAATTCATAATTCCCTAAATCAAGTTAAAATATCCGCTCCCAACATCCGTTGATATTTGGCTTCTAAGGCTTGTTTCAAATTGGGTAAAGTGATTAAATGGGGATCATCTAACATAATTTTTTCGGCGGCATCTCTTGCCAAAACTAACACCTCTTGATCCTCCACTAAACTAGCGAGGGCAAAATCTGGTAAACCCGATTGTCGTTGTCCTAAAACTTCCCCTGGACCGCGAAATCGCATATCCATTTCCGAGATAAAAAAGCCGTCTTGGGATTGTTCCAAAACCGTTAATCTTTGACGGGAATTAGCACTATTACTGCCACTTAAAAGTAAACAGTAGGATTGATGGGAGCCTCTGCCCACGCGCCCCCGTAATTGATGCAATTGTGAAAGGCCAAAACGTTCGGCATTTTCAATTAACATCACCGTGGCATTGGGAACATCCACCCCCACTTCGATAACCGTAGTTGAGACAATAATTTGCAGAATATTATCGCGAAAAGCTGTTAAGATTTCCTCTTTTTCGGCGGAACTCATGCGACCATGTAGTAAACCGATATTAAAATCAGGAAAAATCTTTTCGGATAAATTTTGATATTCTTCCACCGCAGCCCTAACATCTAATTTTTCCGATTCTTCAATCAAGGGAAAAATCACATAAGCTTGTCTGCCTTGGGCAATTTCACGGCGAATTAAATCATAGGCAGCCCTTCTTTGATTGCCATTTAAAGCAGTGGTTTGAATCGGTTGTCTGCCGGGGGGTAATTCGTCAATTTGACTCACATCCAAATCCCCATGCAGGGTTAAAGCTAAAGTACGGGGAATCGGTGTTGCTGTCATGGTTAAAACGTGGGGAGACTCTCCTTTGCTTAATAATCTTGCCCTTTGTTGTACCCCAAAGCGATGCTGTTCATCAATAACAACTAAACCTAATTTGCGGAAATTAACTGCATCTTGAATTAGGGCATGAGTTCCCACTAAAAGTGGTAATTCTCCTGTCTCTAATTGGGCGTGAATTTCTCGCCGTTTAGCAGTTTTTGTGGAACCAGTTAATAATTCTACGGGTAAATGTAAGAGATTAAACCAGCTAACTAACTTACGATAATGTTGTTCTGCTAAAACTTCCGTGGGAGCCATTAATGCCGCTTGATAACCGGATTGTAGGGCTGCTAAAATAGCATAAACTCCGACAATTGTTTTGCCAGAACCCACATCCCCCTGCACAAGACGATTCATCGGGGTGCTAGAATCTAAATCCTCTAAAATTTCTTCAATAACTCGTTTTTGAGCATTGGTTAATTGAAAGGGAATTATCTGATTAAATCGATCAATTAATTGACCCTTAGCACTAAAAATAGCACTTTTCTGTGTCTGACGATACTGTTGCCGCCGCCGCAGAAACCCCAATTGTAAAAAGAAGAATTCATCAAAGACTAATCGCCGTCGCGCTTGACTTAGAATCTCGGCATTATTGGGAAAATGAATGTTAGTAATTGCTGTTTTTAAATCGATTAATCCGTATTGTTTTCTTAGACCGAAAGGTAGGGGGTCTTTTATCGCCTCTACTGCCCCAAAAGCGGCGACTACAGCCTTTCTAATTAGGTCGGCGGGTACTCCATCGGTGAGGGGATAAACCGGCAGAATACGCCCGATTTTTAAGGACTCAATACTTGCCCCAGAACTGTCTAATAATTCAAATTCAGGATTTTCTAAAGTTAACCCATATTTCCCCGCTTTGACTAAACCACTAACCGCCACCACCGAACCCACCAGATAGAGTTTTTTTTGTCCTTCTTGCCAAGCACGATTAGTATAGCGAGTTCCCGCATAAAAACGGTTTAATTTTATCTGTCCAGTGCGATCCTGTAAGAGCAATTCAAAGATAGCTAACTTGGTATTTTTGGGGCTAGTAAAACAATTACAGCGCTTGACATTACCCACTAAAGTTACCGTTTCCCCCTCGGTTAAATTGGCGATATTGACTTGACGACTGTAATCAATATGATCCCGGGGATAATAATATAATAAATCTTCAACTTTGTGGAGGTTTAATCTTTCTAAAAGACTGGCTTTTCTCTCTCCCACTTCCGCTAGATATTTCAAGGGTTGTTCGAGGGTAACTTGCCGTGGAGAATTAGTCTTTGCCGTGATGGGAGTGGTATTAATAATTTTCGCCGCAGCTGGTTCTTTTGGGGTGGGGGTTGCTTCTAAAGTTGGCCGTAATTGTTGCAAAAAATTGCGAGTTTCGGTGACTAATTGTTGTCTTTGTCTGGGATTAAACTGGGAATATTGGGCAAATTTTTGGGCTAATTCTCGCCAGCGATTTCTCTCACTGGTGGAAATTCCCACGGGAGGATTATCCCCGAAACTAAGACACAAAAACTCGCTAAAACGGTATTGATTTCCCTGAAGATCTGGATAACCTTTTTCCGCTTCTACAGATAAGGCTTTTTGTAATCTCACCCAGTCGGGTATTTCCCCTTTCATAATTACCTCTTGACTCCAAATTTCCCTGTATTATGCTTCCCTGATACCTCTGTTTGATCATAACTGATTAATCATACCAACTACTGCGCCACGCCGCTTCCGCTTGAGCGATAGTATATTCTTTGCGAATACGATGATATTGTTCCCCTAGACGATTTAATTGTTCCCAAAGGGAGCGAATTTGATTTCTTTCGACACTTAAACGCGTATCAGCAAATTCAAGTTCAGCCATTCGTAGATGAATCGCCGTTACTTTAGTGACTTTGCCACTTGAAAAATCATGATCATCCCCATCATCTTCATCTTCATCTTTTTCTTCCTCTGGTTCAGGGTTTTTAGCTTCCACTAGAATGTTTAACATATTATTTCCTCCACCTAGAAATTGTCCTTCTTCTCCCGCTTGAATTGCCATATCGAGAATTTGACTGGGTAGATGAGGGGGAAGAATATAAGCTTTTTGTAGTTGCTGATTAATTTGTTTAGAGAGATGATTGAGAATCTCGATACAGTTTTTTTCCAGCACTCGACAACAATAAAGTAAAATATCGGGGTTATTAATCTCTCCAGCTGCGGCTAGATTTTCCCGTTTGTCTAGAAAAAGTTTCCAGAAATCTGGGGTGTTAACTGTCTCTGCTGGACTTTTAGAGAATCCTCCCCCTGAAAATGCCCCTCGATCGAAGCTCTGCTCGCCCAATTGCTGTAAACTGGCTTTAGCCTCTTGTCCTAGAGCTTTGATCTCCTCTTGTAGTTTCTGACGATTGCTGTGGGAGAGGGCCAGAAATTCCCCCCCATAGTAACGGGTACAGATATAATACACTGCCCCGATCGCCTGTTTATAGAGAGATTCACCGAGGAAATCAAGATAAATTCGGTATTTTTCTCGCATTCTTTCGGCTAAATTTGCCACTTCCGTTTCTATGTTCTTTAAATCTTGTTGTAGCTTGTTCAGTCTTCCAGTCATAGAAATTTTACCGAGGGAGAAGTTAGCGATCGGCGAATTCTATTATAGCGACTCACTGTCAGCTATAGCGCCCTGACCAGGGGGAGATGTTTAGACTCGATCGGTTGTCAGTTATTTTAGCTATTAGCTTTTTGCAGACCAGCTTTTAGCATTTGTTTTGGCGAAGATAACTGCTATAATCAGGCTAATTAGTAGGAAAACTCTCTATCTCTATATTTTTGCATAGTTTACACCACAAGTCCGGGCATGAAAACCGACAGTATTTTTTATGATCTTTTTCAATCTTATCCGTCAATTTTCTTTGAATTAATCAACCTTTCCCCCGGAGAAGCCGAGAATTACCGCTTTGATTCCGTCGAAATCAAGCAACTAGCTTTTCGTATTGATGGCGTATTTTTGCCCAATATTACCGATTCTAGCATTCCTATTTATTTCTGCGAGGTGCAATTTCAAGATGATCAGAATTTTTATGGCCGTTTCTTTGCTGAAATCTTCTTATATCTCAGTAAAACTGCTTTTAACAATGATTGGCGCGGGGTGGTCATTTATCCCCATCGTCGGGTAGAATCAGATCAGGTTGTACGTTATCAAGACTTATTGACATCTGGGAGAGTGACGCGAATCTATTTAGATGAACTAGATGATATTAATCAAGATTCCCTGGGTATTGCCACCATAAAATTAATTATTGCTAAAGAAAATCAAGCAGTGGCAACAGCCAAACAACTTATTGAACGAGTGCGAACTGAATTTACCCAACCGCAAAACTTCCTACAATTAATAGAAACGATCCTTATCTATAAATTACCACGTCTAAGTCGCCGGGAGATAGAAGCCATGTTTAGTTTAGATGAACTGAAACAAACCCGTTATTTTCAAGACGTTCGAGAAGAAGGTAAACTGGAAGGTAAACTGGAAGGTAAACTGGAATCTGTGCCGCGTTTACTGGCTTTAGGTTTAACGGTAGAACAAATTGCTCAAGCCTTGGACTTAACTGTAGAAAAAGTGCGAGAAATACCAGAAACCCATTAAGATAATCTAGCAGTAAGCTATGACAGCGTTTCTCATCAGGATAAAGTGTAACCTAATTTGCTATCGACCACCGACTCGACAAAACGAAAACTTCGCACCTCACCATCAAGATAACTGCTGTACTTAAATTTATGACTAGCACTCCTTCAGCTTCTTTAAAATTAAAAAAAACAAAAATTACCGACACAAATATCACTCTCTCCCATGGCAGTGGTGGCAAAGCAATGCGGGATTTAATTAACGAGATATTCGTTAATAACTTCGATAATAACTTACTGGCACCCCTTGAAGATCAAGCCCGATTTGAGATTAAAGATTTGGCTAAAATAGGCGATCGCTTGGCATTTACCACCGATTCCTATGTGGTTTCTCCCCTATTCTTTCCGGGGGGTGATATTGGCAGTTTAGCAGTCAATGGAACCGTTAATGATTTGGCTGTCGGTGGGGCAATTCCTCTCTATCTCAGTTGTAGTTTTATCCTCGAAGAAGGTTTATCTATCGACACCCTAAAAACCATCGTTACCAGCATGAAAATAGCCGCCGACAAAGCGGCGGTAAAAATCGTCACCGGGGATACAAAAGTCGTTCCCAGGGGACAAGGGGATCAAATATTTATTAATACCTCTGGAGTCGGAGTAATTGCGGCCGGAATCAATTCCGGTGCCAATAATTTACAAGTTGGCGATCGCATTTTGATTAACGGTTTTCTGGGGGATCACGGTGCCGCCATTCTGATTGCCAGGGGCGAATTAGACCTGCAATGCACAATCGAAAGCGATTGTCAAGCACTGAATTCTTTAATTTATGCAATTCTGGCAGTTTGCCCGCAAGTTAAAGCGATGCGGGATGCCACTAGAGGCGGATTAGCCACAGTTTTAAACGAATTCGCCCAAAGTTCAGGTGTGGGAATACAGGTGCAGGAAACGGCGATCCCCATCCGGGAAGAAGTGCGAGGAATGTGCGAATTATTGGGTTTAGAACCGCTTTATCTGGCAAATGAGGGTAAATTAGTCCTTGTCGTGCCACCGGAGGCGGAAAATCGCGTTTTAGCAGTGATGCGTTCCCATCCTGACGGTAAAAATGCCGCTTGTATCGGGGAAGTCGTCGCTTCTCCCCCCAATTTAGTTTACTTAAAAACCGCTTTCGGCACTAAAAGGATTCTCGATATGTTAGTCGGCGAACAATTACCGAGAATATGTTAATTAGACAGGAGACAGTTTTAAAGGAAAAAGTGAAAACTAAAAAAACAGATAGTTGGAGTTTTGGTTTTTTGGGGTTTTGGGGTTTTGGGGTTTTGGGGTTTTAGTTGAAATTTCCCTGTTCCCTGTTCCCTGTTCCCTGTTCCCTGATAACCGATAACCGATAACTGATAACTGATAACCGATAACTGATAACTGATAACTGATAACTGAAAATGCACGAACTAGGAATTACCCAAAATATTATTGAACTTGCTTTAGAACATTCCCGAGGAATGAAAGTTAAGCGCGTGGTGTTAGAGATTGGTAAACTAACGGCAATTATGCCAGAATCGATCGCTTTTTGTTTTGATACCTGTTGTCAAGGTACTAATGTAGAGGGGGCAATGTTAGAGATTCTGAAAATTTCTGGTTTAGGACAGTGCCAAGATTGCGGAAATGAGCTAGAACTAGAATATCCCTACGGAATCTGCGATCGATGTGGTAGTCGCAATATAATCATTTTACAGGGTCAAGAATTAAATCTCAAATCCTTGGAGACAGAATCCTTATGTGTGTAACCTGTGGTTGTTCTGATAACTCGGAAGTAACGGTAACTAATCCGCAAACGGGAACCCATGAACATATTTTAGCCGATGGTACTGTTATTAGTCATAGCCATCACGCTCACGCTCACGCTCACGAGCATGAGCATCCCCATCATCCTGCGGAAATTCACGCTCAAATTCATGGTAATATTCTCCAAGTTGAGCAAAACCTGCTGGCAAAAAATAATCTATTAGCGGCACAAAATCGCGGTTGGTTGAAGGGGAGAAAAACTGTTGCTCTTAATCTGGTTTCTTCCCCCGGTTCGGGAAAAACTACCCTGTTAACTCGCACAATTGCCGATTTAAAAACCGCTATTCCTATCAGTGTCATTGAGGGAGATCAAGCAACAGCTAATGATGCTCAAAAAATTAGTGAAACCGGTTGTCAGGTTATCCAAATTAACACCGGAACAGGTTGTCATTTAGAAGCATCAATGGTAGAGAGAGGATTAATCGAACTCGATCCACCGATGAATTCTTTAGTCATGATCGAAAATGTTGGTAATCTAGTTTGTCCTGCTTTATTTGATTTGGGAGAAAATGCAAAAGTCGTCATTCTTTCCGTCACCGAAGGAGAAGATAAACCGATTAAATATCCCTATATGTTCCACGCTTCTCAAGTCATGATCTTGACAAAAATAGACCTACTGCCCTACGTTAATTTTAACCTCGATCGCTGTTTAGATTACGCCTATCAAGTTAATCCCAATCTGAAAGTTTTTCAAGTTTCCGCTACCACTGGAGAAGGTTTAGATGCTTGGTACGGTTGGTTAAAATCGCTGGTTTAAGTTAAGTAGTAACACACCTAAAAAGTTCAGTCTAACCGAAAGAAAAATGACCCTAGCACTTGATCACAATACTTATAATCAACTGTTGACTAAATTTCAACCCAAGATTATTGAAAATGAGGAAGAATATGAGCAAGCTCGTCATCTTCTGCTTAATCTAATTAGTAAACAGGATCGACTACCAGAAGAAACCGCGATGGTTAAATTAATGGCGACAATTATTAAGGATTTTGATGCCAGACAACCTCAACCCGAACCAGCTTCACCGCAGGAAGTATTATTACACTTAATGTCAGCTAACAACATGAAACAAGCTGATTTAGTTGGTAAAATTGGTTCTAAGGGTGTGGTTTCTGAGATTGTTAATGGCAAGCGATCAATTAGTAAAGCTCAAGGGAAAATTTTAGGAGAGATTTTCAATGTTTCCCCCGGTGTATTCATTTAATTATTTATTAGTTGTTAATGAAAACAACCGTCATTGTTCCACCGATTAAATGTCAAGGTATCAAAACTAAACTGCTATCATCAATCAAAAGTTTAGCGGATCAGCAAAACTTTGATCGTTGGATAGAACCCTTGTGTGGTTCGGGGGTGGTAGCTTTTAATTTACAACCCCAAAAAGGCTTTATACTAAATCTAGTTATTAAAAACTGATTATTTATTTCCCCTTTTTGCCTATTGCCTATTGCCTTTTGCATCTCCTAACCAAGAATTTAATTTTGTTCTAGTCCTTAATCATATTCTTTTGCCGCTTGCACTAAAGATAAAAGTTGTCCGGTTTGATCGGTTCCCGATACACTTAAATCACTGTGACAGAGGATAACTTTTTCGCTTACCCTTGCCAATAAATCCCTTAAAATTCTCTGTAAACGTGCCTGATTTTCCTCTAATTCTGCTTCCGTTGTCCAGCGTTGATAGGGACTTTCTCGCCAAAAAATCGGCGCAGCAAAAAGAGTAGCAGCACCTCCTTGTTCCCAGAGTGGGGAGGAACAATCTAGCCAAAAATGCCAGCGATGACTAGAACGAAAAGAACGATATTGAAAGATATTGCCTAGGGTGACTGCTGAGGAAGATTTAATAAATTGTCGCACAGGATAGGGATTAGCGGTAATTGTACCACGGCGCAAAAGTTGGATAAACTGACTAATAGTTTCGCTGGGACTTTGAAAAGAGGGTTCACTCTCACGCAAACGCCGATCGATCTCCCAAAAATGTTGGGCAGTTTCCATTAATTCTCGCAAAGCTGCCAAGTGATCGAAGGGCAAATTTTCCCCATCGTTTAATAATTGTTCGATCGCTTGATTTAAGACAAAAATCGGGAAAAGTTTCGCTTCTTGCTGCCGTTTTTTCATCCCTTCGATCCAGTGACAAATTCTTTCGTAGGCAGTACAAGCTTTTTGTCCTAAGCGATCCCAACGGGGAAAAGTTTCGATCGCTAATAAGCGGGGATTTTCCGGATGCACTTGATAACAATGATCGGCAATTAATCCGGCGCGGATTGGATCGATATCGGGAATTAAATTCTCTTCTTCATCCCAGCGATAACGGCTAAAAATCACCAGCATTTCCGCTATGGCCTCTTGGGGGGCTAAACGCCCCAAATTTGCGTAAACAAGGGCGAGAAGGGTCAATAATGCCCGAATCAGAGGACAACTGATCAGGGGTCGTTGTTCGTTGAGGGGTTGAACGGGTATCCCGGCACCGGTTAAAATTTCCATCAGGCTATAACGGGCGATTTCGTCTAAACCGGGGGCAATAACGGCGATTTCTTCGGATTTTACCTCTCCTTGCTTGACTGCTTGAATAATAGCTGTGGCTGTCTTCCGTAACAATTCAGCGCGAGAGGTGGTTTGCAGGGAGATGAATTGATCGGGAAGATTGCCAAGATAGTTACCGTCGCTGATTAAGGAGAGAACCGTCTCGCTAAACTGAGCAGCTAACCCGTCAGTGGTAGATAATGACATAATTTGACAGCGTGCCGCTAATTTTTGTAGATAATCGGGATCGGCAGTTAATCCTAAGCGAATTTTTCCCTGGGGATTGTAGGTAAAAACGCTAAAACAATCATGATCGAGGAAAAAACTGAGTAAATCCTTGGCAATAGCCGGATAATCATCCACATCGTCCGCAAAAACTCCCCGGAAGCGTTTTAATAGTTGCTGCTGATAACGACTATCAGGAAATAAATAGCGCCAATAGAGTTCGTAGATGATACCATAACTTAATAAACCACGTTCTAGAGACCAATCACGCCATTGAATGATTAATTCTCCCACTTTTTCTGGTGTTTCCTGCTCATTAATCGCTAAAACTCGTTTTAAATCTGTTTCTGATAATCCGTCGGCTAATCTTTCGGGTATCTTTTCTGCGGGAACACCACTAGCGCCGGCTAATTGTAACAAATCGAGAACTTGACGGACAAAACGATATTCATTTATGCTAGTAGGCTGGAAGAATTCAGCGATCGCTGGTTGCCAGAGACGGGTGGCGAGTTCCTGTTCCGTTTCTGGGCGTAATCGGCGGGGAAATTGCGCTTTTAGCCCTAAAGACTCGAAAATTAACGGCCAAAACAGGATGACTTCATCGGTGAGAAAACCTAAAGGGGTTTTGCAGAGAATCGGATAGCTACCCTTAACAGCAAGGGCTAATTGATCGGCTAATTCCCGTTTATTATCATCGTTGGCAGCGAAAACTAAGATCGATCGGGGAAGGGGCGATGATTTTGAGCGATCGCGAGACACCCAGCGCCGAAATTCCCCGACTAAAGCGGTGGTTTTTCCCGATCGAGTCCCACCTTCGATCCAAATTGGTATGATTGACATCGTTTTTTCTGGATTGTATTTGTTAAGATGACTGATCGGTACTCTAGCTTTTCTCCCTTGTGGAAGTAATTGTTTCCTATGAATCTTAATCGGATTTTGCAAGGTGTTAATCAATGGTTATTACAAACTCCTGAACGTTCTTTAGATGAGGCGTATCATGCAGCTTTGAAGATTAAGGAGATAGAAGACAAGCATTTTCAAGGGCGAAAAGTGGCAGCGGAGTTCTCGAATTATGGCAGTACCACCAATTCCTATTTTATCGCAGAAGTTAAAGGTTATCTACAAAAAATTAAAGTCAGATTGACGGAGTTTAAAGCTAGTCGCTCGATCGTTAATACCTTCGGACCCAATCAACCGACAATTAATAATGGGGTGATTACTGTCACCACAGATGTTTGTCTGAAAAAACTTCAGTTTATCGATGGTGTTATCGGAAAATATCAAGGTAATTATTGGCAAGAAGAGCTTGAAGATGTCCCCAAAAGTCTCCAGACCCGAAATGTTGAGCGGGAAACAGCGAAAATAAAGACTTCTCGAAATCGCTCTTTTTTAGCAGCGGGTAGTCTTGAAGAGGAGGAAATAATCAAAAGTAATAAATCCCAAAAAGCTACGGAAAAACCGGGGGTTTTACCCCGTTCTTTTGTCAATACTTTTAATCGCATTAAACAGGAAATCGATCCGCAAGCGGAGGAATCGGAGGAGGCAGTTTTAAAGAAATTTCGCAATTCTCGTTATAAAACAGCCATTTCTCTCAAGTTTATTTTACTGTTAATTATTGTTCCTTTATTAACCCAGCAATTAACCAAAACTTTCCTGATCACCCCCTTGGTTAATAAATATTTCCAACAACAGGAACAGTTTATTTTTATCAATCAGGATTTAGAAGAAGAAGCTTTTTCGGAATTGAGAAGATTTGAGGAAGCTTTACATTTTCGAGGTATGATTGGTTTAGCACCCAAATTATCTAACGAAGAAATCGAGGGAGAAATTACTAAAAAAGCGGCGGTACTAAGTGAAGAATTTCGCCAACGAGGTTTAAATGCGATCGCTAATATTTTCGCCGATATTTGTTCCCTGATTGCCTTTGGTTTTGTTATCGCTTTTAGTCGTCGGGAAATCGAGATTGTCAAGTCTTTTCTTGATGGCATTCTCTATAATCTTAGCGATTCAGCTAAGGCTTTTTTAATTATTCTCTTTACCGATATATTTGTCGGTTTCCCCTCTCCCCACGGTTGGGAAGTGATCCTAGAAGGGTTAAGTCGTCATTTCGGTTTACCGGAAAATCGCGAGTTTAATTTTCTCTTTATCGCCACTTTTCCCGTTATCTTGGATACAGTCTTAAAATATTGGATTTTCCGTTATCTCAATCGCATTTCTCCCTCGGCAGTGGCTACCTATCGTAATATGAATGAATAGGGTAAAATCGGGGAGAAACTTGATAATTTACCCTTCTAATCTGGGAAGGATAATTTTGCTGCTGTCTCTTGTACTTTGGTAAGTTCTAATTGCAAAGCAGTGGCAATCTGTTCTATACTTAAACCTAAAGCTAGTAAACCAGCGATCGCTTCAGTTTTAGCTTCTTCACGACCTTCTTCACGACCTTCTTGTTTAGCTTCTTGATAAAGTCGAGTCTGTCTGAGATCATCTAATCCGAACATAGCTTCTAACTCCGCACGACTAAGATTAGTAAATTTATAGGCTAAGGTTCTTTCAATTAATTCTACAACTTTTTGCTGGAAAACTAGATCATCAATTTCAGCGATCGCTTTTTCTAAAAGTGGTTTTCCTCGTTGCTGTGCTAATTGGGGTGTAGCGACAATTAACTGAATAATTCCTAAACCCAGAGACGGATGCGGATTATCGATTAATTCATCTAAATAAATAGGTCTGATCTGTCCCGTTATCTCAAATCCCCGCAGTTGATAGGGAAAGTTATTATCCAGATCCCTGGAGGCAAATAAAGCTACAGCTATCCAATCCTGAACGGGTTTATACTGATTGAGATAGATGACAATTTCTGTTAAAAATCGCCAATAAAAATCGCTTTTATCCTGAAATTGCACTTCAACAAAGTAAATAATTAGTTCCGGTGCTGCTGTGGTCGGTAAAAAAATACCGTCAAAACGACGCGCTAATTCTTTGATTTCTCGGGAGGAGAATTGATAATTTTCAGCTTTCTGGGTTGACTCTCCCAGTAATTCAAAAATTAACCCCGGAAAGGTTTGCAAGAGTTGATAAAAAATTGTATCGGTTTTCACAAGCTTGAAAAAATCTAGATGTTTACTAACAATTACTTACAAATCATCCAACAATAGCGTTACTAACACCTTATCGACGCGATTACCGTCCATATCCACCACTTCCAAGCGCAACCTTTGCCATTCAAAATGATCGGCAGCCCCCGGAATCCTACCAAGATGGGTAATAATAAAACCCCCTAGAGTGTGATAATTGCCCTGTTTTTCCCCGGGTAATTCACTGATTTCAAATAATTCTTTAAAATCTTCGATCGCCACTGTGCCATCGATCAACCAAGAACCATCTTCCCGCTGCACGATCTGAGCATCTTCAATATCATCTAATTGGGGTAAATCGCCGACAATTGCCTCTAAAATATCCTTGCGCGTCACCAATCCTTGAATCACCCCGTACTCATCCACTACCAAGGCAATATGATGACCACTTTGCTGCACCAATTCTAAAACTTTTAAACCCCTAGTGCTTTCCGGCACAAAAAGCGGCTGTTGTAAATTCTTGGTCAGGTCGAAACTTTCACCGGTTAAACAATCTGCCAATAAGTCTGTGACTTCGATTACCCCCAAAACCTCATCTAAACTGCCCTGACACACAGGAAAACGGTTATGATTGCTCTCAATTAGCTTCTGACGGTTAATTTCGGCACTATCTTCCAAATCTAGCCAAATAATATCTGGGCGCGTGGTCATAATCTGGCTTACTCGGCGATCGCCCAATCCTAACACCCTTTCCACCATATCCTGTTCTGCTTCCTCAAAGGTTCCCGCTGCGGTTCCCTGTTTAAGCATAATTTTCAATTCTTCTTCCGTAATTGGGGAATCATTGTTATTAGTATTAATCCCCAACAAACCGAGAATCAGATTAGTCGATTGACTCAAAAGATGGACAACGGGCGAAACAATTTTCGATAGCTTATCGAGAGGACCTGCAACGAGGATAGCGATTTTTTCGGGATTACTTAAACCTAACCGTTTCGGCACTAATTCCCCCACCACTAGGGATAGATAGGTAATAATTAACACCACTAATCCTAATCCCAAAGCTTGACTGTAGGGGGCTAAAACGGGAACTTGCGCCAATAATTGCGCCACACTGACCGATAAATTCGCTCCTCCGTAGGCCCCGGCAAAGATTCCCACTAGGGTAATGCCAATCTGCACCGTAGATAAAATTTGATTGGGATCATTGGCCAATTTTAAGGCCACCGCCGCCCGTCGATCATCTCTGGCTAATTGTTCTAAACGGACTTTGCGGGCCGAGACAATGGCAATTTCCGAGAGGGCAAAGACTCCATTGAGGAGGATCAGGAAGAGGATAACAAGAATTTCGGTAGTCGCCGAGAACATGGTTAAAAGTTACAGGTAAAAGGGCGGATAGTTGTTTGGATCATAGTGCGAGGATCGGTTAAGTTCAGTAAAGAATCATCTTGATTTTTAACGAGTTACGAAGGCTTGTGTCTGGAGAGGGGGTACTCTCAGTATAAATGGGATAGGATAAAGTTCGCGCTCTTAGCTCAGTTAACAGTGAACAGTCAAGAGTGACCTGTTGCCAGTAAAAAAAGTTGTCCCTGGGAGAGTGGGGACAAACTATCTCAATCTATTCGCCTGAAAAATTATGATCGCTACACCCGTATCATCGAAATCGAACGCTATCACGGAAATCCGCCCCGGACTACCGACTATTTGCGGTTGGGAACAGGAAATCGCAGCGATTGTTAATCACGATGATCCGATCTTTTTACCGACAACAAATCTCCAATTAGACAATATTAAGGCTGGTTTTGCCTGTGCTTTGCATATGCACCAACCCACCATCCCCGCGGGTGTTAACGGTGAATTAATCTGCAATCTCCAGCATATGTTCGAGCATCAGGGGGATGGTGATAACCATAATGCCAGCGTTTTTGCCTGGTGTTACAGTCGCATGGGCGATTTTATTCCGGAATTGGTGGCGGAAGGCTGTAATCCCCGGATTATGCTCGATTATTCCGGCAATCTCCTCTGGGGTTTGGTACAGATGGGACGGCAGGATATCCTCGATAAACTCAAATTAATCACCTGTAACAGTCAATATCAACCCTATGTGGAATGGTTGGGGACGATGTGGAGTCATGCGGTGGCTCCTTCCACACCGATTCCCGATCTAAAATTACAGATGCAAGCATGGCAAACCTATTTTGCCTCGATTTTTGGACCGGATGCCCTGAAACGAGTCAAAGGGTTCTCTCCCCCGGAAATGCACCTTCCTAACCATCCTGATACCCTCTACGAGTATATTAAAGCTCTGAAAGAATGCGGCTATCGTTGGTTATTGGTACAGGAACACTCGGTGGAAAATCTCGACGGTTCGGGATTGAGTCAGGAACAAAAATATATTCCTAATCGCCTGGTGGCCCGTAATTCTCGGGGTGAAGTGATTGCGATTACTGCTTTGATTAAAACCCAGGGTTCCGACACCAAATTGGTCGCCCAAATGCAACCCTACCACGAGGCCAAATGCCGCGGTAAACAGCAAATCGGCGGCGTTTGGGTTCCTTCCCTAGGTTCCCAGATTGCCGACGGTGAAAATGGTGGCGTGATGATGAATGAATTTCCTCGCGATTTTCCCAATCCTTGGCGGGAAATGCAGGGAGGTTCCAGTGTGGCAGGATTTAACGGCACGGAATATCTGGAGTTAATCGAGGCCGCTGGCGTTAATCCCCAAGATTATCCCCCAATTCAAGCCGTACACCAGCATAAAATCTGGCAGCGAGTTAATCCGGATGCCGCTACCCCGGAAGCAGTGGAACAGGCGATCGCTGAGTTAAAACAGACCGACCACCGTTTTAGTATGGATGGGGCATCTTGGACAAATGATCTCAGTTGGGTGCGCGGTTACGAAAATGTCCTCGAACCGATGAACCAATTAAGCGCTCAATTCCACGAGAAATATGATCCTTTGGTACAGGCAGACCCTAGCTTCACCCGACGACCGGATTATCTGGAGGCACTGCTTTATAATTTGCTCCTGCAAACCAGTTGTTTTCGTTATTGGGGCCAGGGTACTTGGACCGATTATGCCCGCACTTTGTACGAAAGAGGCGCAGCCTTAACCCGCTAAGATGGTAAGGTATCTAGGGCGCAAATTCTGCGCTCTAGTAATACAAAAATATTACTAGGTGATGTTCCCCGATCACGACCGCTACCGGCATTGATCTCAAAAAGCTAGAAGATTTAATTAGGGTTAGGGACTTGCGCTTTGATAATGTACCTTTTGGGCGAACGCAGTTCGCCCCTACATTGTGGACAAAATCCGTTACTGTAGGGGCGCAAAGCTTGCGCCCTCCGCTCGCTCAGGTTTGCTGATCACCCTAAGTAGGGGGAGAG
>NZ_JADBSZ010000203.1:0-7225 GCF_020246425.1 Microcystis sp. M079S1 | reverse complement strand
AAATGCCATTCCACATAATAAGCCAACATACATAAAAAGATCTGGGCTTTGACTCTATCACCCTTATAATGATAGATAGGACGTACCTTTAAATCAATTGACTTATAACAGCGAAATGCCTCCTCCACTTGAGATAAACTTGTATAGGCTTTAACCGTCGTCGCTGCATCCATCAAGGTTGACTCCACAGAAGTTCTTAACACATACACACCGTCCAATGCCGTTTCTTGAGCGATTAATTCCAGCTGACGCTGATAGGAAAAACTTTCTGACCTTATCTCTAGGTTATAGTATTTATTGACTTTAAACCGATTAATGACCTTGCCCACTCTCAAAGCTATCTTATCTTGAGCTTTTAAGGCTCTTCTGCGTCAAAACCGCAATGTCTTGGAATTTATGACCGAGGCGATCCGCACCTCTAGGAAGGGCAGCGCTTCTCCTTCTCTGCTGCCCCAAGAGAGTCCTTCCACAGAGTCAATGCTACTGGCTGCTTGACCCCCCCCCTGAACGTTTACGAATTATGTCACTTTACCCATAAAATAGCCCAGAATAGCTCGCGCCAACGCAGGGACTTGACTTTGGCAATTCCCTGGCGGGTAGTGATTCGGTAGTAGTGGTGAGCTATCTTGCTTATCTAGACTGAGTCGTGTAGAATATTTACTAATAAAACCTGAGTTCGGGATAAAGGTGGAAGGATTGATGCTGCTTTTAAGTAGAAGAACAAGATACAGCCTTTTTTAGATGTTAATTTTTGTAGCTAGATTCCCTATCGGGACTAACCTAGGTAAGATAGTCTGATGATTAGTAACTTGGCAGTAAGGTATGAATAACAAAAAGTTAACCCTCACCCTAGCTCTCACAGTTGGTTTTGTTAGCCCAACCGCTCCGATATTAGCCACTAATATTTCTACCACCGTTCTCGCAAGCGGTTTAAATAATCCTCGGGGCATGACCTTCGGTCCTGATGGCCAGCTTTATATCGCCCAAGCAGGAAGAGGTGGTAACGGAACTTGTATTGTGACAGGTCAAAGTCAAGTTTGCTCTGGACTAACTAGCACAATCGCTCGTTTGAATACAACCACGGGAGCAACGGAGGACTTGATCGATAATTTACCGTCCTTGGCTCAACAACCATCAGGCAATGAAGGTACTGGTCTTCAAGACCTTTACTTCGACCAATCAGGGCAGCTATTCGGTATTATCGGTTTGGGAACCCATCCAGATGTTAGAGATAATACTTTAGGTGTTCCTGCCTTTGGCCAAGCAATTGCCATAAACTTATCTGGAACACCTAGTTGGTCACTAAAAGCAGATTTAGCCAATTTTGAGAGAGATAATAATCCTGATGGGGGTGAAGTTGATAGTAATCCCTACTCCCTCGTTGTGCAAAATGGTGTTATTTATGCCACCGATGCGGGGGGAAATTCCTTGCTCAGAGTTGATGGCAACGGGGATATAACAGCGATCGCTGCTTTTCCTGTTCGCTTAGTTACACCACCGCCTTTTATTCCTAACTTACCGAATCCTTTTCCTATGCAAGCTGTACCCACAGGGATGGCTATTGGTCCGGACAATCAACTCTATATCGGGCAACTTACTGGATTTCCTTTTCCCGTTGGTGGGGCTAATGTTTATCGGTTTAATGGCACCAATTTAGAAGAATTTGCGACAGGTTTTACTAATATCATTGATCTTGCTTTCGCCCCCGATGGTAGTTTATATGTTCTAGAATATGCTAGTAATTTTCTGGCAGGAGATTTTAGCGGTCAGCTTTGGAGAATAGCACCTAATGGGACTCGTCAAAGTATTTTAGACGAGGGTTTATCCTTTCCCACGGGTTTAGCAATTGGGGATGATGGAGCTATCTATGTTGCCAATCAAGGCTTTGCGGGCGGACAGGGGCAAATTTTAAAGATAACTTCAACCCCAGAAATGACCTCGGCGATCGCTTTAGGAGTTACTGCACTAACGGGTTTACGATTACGCCCTAAAAAAAAGTCAACTTCTTCGTAACCGTTCAGGGGGGGACGAAATCTGGTAATCTGAGAGATATGGATGAAAAGCAGCTACTGAAGATACTAGGAATTGGCGCAGAGGATTGGGTCAGACCAACCTACCGCCAGCGTCAGACAGCTAGTAGTGCAGTTAGTCTTAAAGGTAGAACGGATAGAACAGCTTGAGCAACTGCTCAAAGAATTGCTGGACTTCCCCGTTGACAAAGGGCCATAACCTGTGCTGTAGGAGGGATTAAGAGAATTTCCGCCAGCCGGTTACTGGCTACAAATCAGGGAAGCCCCCAATAAATCTAACGCATGATTGTTGTAGGGAAGTCGGTCGAGTTATCTTAGGGTTTGCTGAAAAAGTTTATTGGTGGGGTTAAGTGGGTAGGTGGAATTAAATATAAGATGAACGTAGGTTGGGTTGAAGCATGAAACCCAACGCCCGATTATGTTACGCTACCGCTAACCCATCCTACAAATAATTGTGCCTCCCTACTTAGGAGTCAGGAGTCAGGAGTCAGTAGCCGGTCGTCGGGAGGGGAAGTCAGAATAACAGAATGACCTCGCAGGTCTGGAAGCGGAACCCTTCGAAATCGAAGAGCGAAAGTGCAAGGGTTTTGAGTCCCTCGGATCGATTTCTCAACCTTTGTTTCTTGCACTTTTTTGGCTAAAAAAGTCCCGAAACCATAATCGTCTCTAAAATAGCCATCACATGACCATGAGGAAGACTTCTAATCACTTCAAAATGAGCGGGAATGCCTTCAGTCATTGACAGTGTTGCCCCTTTGAGAGCCAGTTTCAAATTGTCGATATAGCAATTCTTGGAGCTATGAGGTACAATGGAAAGCAAATAGACAAATAATAGAACTTACCAGCTTCCTATGAGACCCTATTCCGTAGATTTTCGCCAAAAAATTATCGATGTCTGGAAGAAAGAAAAAATTTCCATTCGAGGACTAGCCCAGAGATTTGACGTGGCTAAAAGCTTTATTCAGAAGTTATTGAAGCAACATAAAGAAACAGGAGATATCCGTCCTCGTCCGCAAGGGGGAAGTCCGCCAACCAAGTTAAATAGTGAACAACTGATAATTTTAATAGAAATCATCGAAGCTAACAATGATGCAACTCTCGAAGAATTATCGGACTTACTGTATGAAAAGACACAGGTGAAAGTCAGTAGAGCCACCCTGGGGCGGCTTACGCAAAAACTCAATTACAGTTTCAAAAAAAAACACTACACGCGGCGGAAAAAGAAAGTGACAGGGTACAGCAAAAAAGAGTGGAATACTGGTCAGAAGTTCGGGAAATTGAGGTATCAAAACTAATTTTCATCGATGAATCGGCGGTAAAATTAGCCCTTTTGAGACTCTATGCTAGATCCTTAATTGGCCGAAGAGATCGGGGAAGAAAACCACAAAAAAGAGGGAGAAATATTTCAATAATTAGTGCTATAAGCTTAGAAAAAGTTGTCGCATCAGTCAACATATACGGTGCAGTGGATGCGGTAACATTTGAAGGATTTATTCTAAAGGAAGTGCTGCCAAAAATTAAAGAAGGAGACTGTCTGATCATGGATAAAGCCAAGATTCATCTAGGAGAAATGGTCAGAGAAATAATCGAACAAGAAAAAGCTAGACTCATCTATTTACCTCCTTATTCTCCCGAATTCTCTCCCATTGAAAACTTTTGGTCAAAAGTGAAAGCGACGTTAAGAAAACTGAAGGCGAGAACTTACAAAGACTTAATAGAAGGGATTGAATTGGCTATGTTAGAAGTTACTCAAAAAGATATTCGCAATTGGTTTACTCACTGTTGCTACTGTACCTCATAAGTCAGAGAATTGCTATAATATCATCGGGTAATTTTGAGAGGTTGGCGAGGGTTCTTTTTTTGACTTGATCTCCTTCTCGATAGGAATCAGGTCGAAGAACGGCGGGAGGGGAATTACGGTTAGGAACTTTTTCTATATACATGACTACCATTCTAGCAAATCGAGAGAATTCTTGTCCATTAAGAAATGTTACAAATTACATGGGTACATTAAGAAAAGTTAACGGGTGCATCCATTGATGGATAAGGGTTTTCGGCTATTATGGTATGTATGTATGGGGTAACTCCAGCTATAACCTTCTTCCATCGATGGAACCCCATAACTCGATCGCCACCGATTTCATCTCGTCATCGATGAGACAGAACCCGATAACTCGATCGCCCCCGTATCTAATTTTTACTAGGGGATAATTTTTTACTACCCTTCGATTTGTTTTAACCACCATTCCAGCAGGACGGTGCGGCACTGCAAACAGGTGAGGGAATCGAGCAAATCCTTGACTCCGATCGCATTAGCTGGATAGGTCAATAGTTCGCTGGTAGATAGGCCGCCGTCGATATCGGCACTAAAACCGTAAAGTTTCTGGTTGGAAAAGGAGCTATTTACTGCCCAACCCTCGCTGTTTAGGGGAGTTAATCGGGTTACTGCCGTCGCTTCAATTCCTAATTCTCGTTTTAGAGTCATTAACGCCGCCTCGCGATGGTCTTGCCCCTCGGAAATCCGACCACCGGGGAAATCGAGGGTTATTTTTCCCAGTCCGGGGCGATAACTGGGAGCGGGCAGCAGTATCATCGAGTTTTGAACGGGCAGAACGATGACGGAATCAGCTTTTTCAACCCGCCAGTATTCTAATAGTTGTCCTCGATCGTCTTGCAGGTGTTCCCCGATCAGGGTCATCCAATGAGAACGAAGTTCTAAAAAGCGATCGTTTACTGGCCATGCCGGACCCGATAGTTGTTGCATTTTTAACCTACTGGACTGACACAGCTAAAATAAATAAATCTCAGATTATGACCCTATCAAATAGTCAGATCGCTTCCTCATTATCGCTCTATCTCGCTATTCCGGTTTATTAACTATTCCTAACACATTCAGTCCAGAACGTTCTGGTTATTGTCCTCAAGCAACTGATTAAGGCGAGTTTGGAGGGTCTGGGTGGAGTTGTCGATGTAGTCGGGGATGGGCATGATTATTAACAGTCTTTCATCCAGATTTCAGCCCAAGATGGATCTGATAAATAAGCTATGTGAGTTATTCCGAACAGTCGATCCATAAAAAAACATTGAATAGGAAACTCATGGGACTCGAATTTTTCTGAATTGCTTATTGACGGAATCGGCGTTTCCGCTCCTAGCCAGTCTTGCTTCGAGTAGTAGTCATACCATTTTGAAACAACTTGGTTATTGAGACATTTGCTAATTTCTTCTTTAATCCATGTAGAACGATAAGAAAGCAGCTTTAGATTTCCTCCTAAAATAATATAATTTAAAGTTTTTTGGGAACGATAATCGGCTAGAAAATCAGTCCCAACGACCGACCCAAAACTATGAGCCAAAATTGTTACTTTGTCGTAATTATCGAGAATGTCATCGGTAATTTTTTTTAGCCTAGAACGAATTTTATTTCTTAAGGCAATCCCTCCAATATTACCTAAATATCTTTTGATAAAATAAGCTTGGTCTATCATCTTATCTAAAGAAATAGCACCCACAAAAGATAGAACAATTCCTATAAATATAAATATAGTCCAGTTATCTAAGACTTGTACAATTGCATCAGTATATTGATGCCAATCTTTGGGAATTGGTTGTCCAAGTATATTATCTTTTTCTGCTATATCTTTTATGACTGTTACGACAATTCCATAATACCAAAATACTAATGCAAATAAAGATGTTGTCAATCCTATAATTAAAGAAGGAACTTCAAAAAAAGCTATCCATATAGAAGAAAATAGCCAATATATGTAAGGATTCAGGTCATACAAAAAGCAGTCAAACCCATGCTGTGTAAGCATTTAGGCGAATTATGGCAAAATCCTCATTCTCATTAAGAAACGCTGAAAGCCTTAATTTTCGTGCTTATTGAGAATGAAACTGTTAGTTTAGCGAGTTCTGAGATTTTATAAGCCGCTCTGTGACTGCATTTGAGGCACCTGAATCCTTACCAATATATTAAAAGAGAACTTCCCTCCAGTAATTTTGCTCTTAAATCTTTACTGCTTAATTTTTCCTCAGCAATGATGTCGAGCCAAAAAGCTTCATAGATGTGAATTTCTTTTAATAAATCTTTTCCCGAATAGATTCCAAATTTTTTACCAGTATGACCAGGAATACTTACATCACCTATTGATTTCAAGTTTAGCCGCTCTTGATTTTCAAGTCCTTCGCTCAGAATATCAAAATAATATCCCTTTTATTCATGGAATAATCCAGGTATGAAAATTACAGTTTCGTTAGGAATTGCATTATTTGTTAAAATATTGTTTTCTGCGACTTGCATAATAAAATTTACTCTCCCCTAATAATCTTTATTTCCTCATCGGTTAGCCCCTACAAATGAGCAACCCTATCATCAATCTCCGCTTCCCACTTTATCACACCGACCCCTTTGGCAGCAAGACATTTCTGCACTAGGGATTCGATAGCGAGGCAGTCCAGGGGCGGGGATAAATTTGTTTCAAAACCCATCTTAATTTTATTGTTTTACCTAATAGTTTGGAGCAAGTCGATTTTAACCCAAAGATTACTTGCCGAACACGAGAAATGAACTATGGGGATAAAGTAAAATTGTACAGAAATTTAATCAAGGTTTTTTTGAATTTCATCTAAAGCCTTGATTACTTCCAGTGATTTACAGAGCCTGTATTCCCAAGTGCCGAAGCGACCGTCAGCGTTAACCGCCCTACACCAGCGTTCCGCGCCCGCCTTCTTTTCCTCCGTACCATCGTATCGATACCCTTTTGTCTCGAAGATAAGATAGCGGGGTTCTGTGGATTTCAATCGGATAATAAAATCTGGATAGTATTCACGTTCTTGACCGTTATAGAGATAGGGAATCGAGAAATTTAGCCGCTCGTTTTTTACAAAACCCGTATTTCTCACAAAAAGTGCGATCACCAACCCCAGAAGCTTTACAGAATGAGGGTTTGAACAGAGCGCTCGCCTCGAAGTACAAACGACAGTGTGTTGACCTTCCAAGACTTAAAATCATTATCAATTAGACGTTAGGAAAAAGAAGCAATTGATTACCAGGTAATGATTCGGTAGTAGTGGCGTAGCCCTCTTGCTTACCTGGTATGAATTGTGTAAAATATTTATTAATAAAAATAATTGGAACCCGATCAGTCTTTAAACCTCTAGCTTGATCATGACTTTTCTGATAAATATCTTTT
>NZ_JADBSZ010000202.1:0-3573 GCF_020246425.1 Microcystis sp. M079S1 | reverse complement strand
ATTTATCAGGTTTATTGTCTCCCCTATGTGATTTCTTTGCCAGAATACGCCGATATTGCCCGTGAAATTGGCTTTCAAGACCTAAAAACCGATGATTGGTCCCTATCGGTGGCCGCTTTTTGGGATGTGGTGATTGATTCGGCCTTAACCACAGATGCGATCGCTGGTTTGTTAGCAAGCGGTTACACTACTATCCAAGGAGCTTTATCTTTAGGGTTAATGCGGCGCGGTTACGAGTCGGGTTTAATTCGTTTTGGCCTACTGCAAGGGAAAAAATAAAGGCTGATCTCTCCATTTCTTTTTAACAAAACTTAACAATTATTGGCAAAATTTTGCTTGCTTTTCTGGGGAGATTTTGAGATAATATTTTTAAAAGATTTTATTCATAATGGAAATATTGACAGTCTTCAAAATTTGCACAGATTCCCATTATAAGAAAAGCATAACGCAAACCGCCGCCTAAGTCAAGCCCTTTCCCATACTTATGGGTGCGAATTTCCAGAAATCAAAAAAAAAGGCTTTGGTGGGGGGCAGTGATCAGGTAGAACTGGGGAACGAGATAATCTTCAAGCAAGATTCTGTATTTCTAAAATTCTACACTTAGGTTTTCCTAAAATGGCTCAGGGCAGATTTGAACTGCCGACCTTGGGCTTATGAGTCCCCTGCTCTGACCAACTGAGCTACTAAGCCGTTCTTTACACAGCTATCAATCATAACACACAGTCACCCAATTGCACAAGAGCAAAAAAGGGAAGATTTTTTCTTCCCTTTTTTGCCCTCTTTAACGTCTGCCTGGCAAGAAAGCCATGGGATTAACTGCGCCCTGGCCGGAGGGGTGAACCTCAAAATGTAGGTGAGGGCCGGTGCTAAAACCGGTGCTACCCATCTGGGCGATTGGCTCGCCTTGCTCAACAGTTTGGCCGCGACGCACCAACAGACGGCTGTTATGGGCATAGAGAGTGGTGCTACCATCGGGGTGACGCAGTTTCACCAGATTGCCATAACCGCCCGAATTCCAACCGGAGGCGATTACTTCACCGGCGGCCGCCGCCACAATCGGGGTCCCCACTGGACCTGCGATATCGATGCCGCGATGAGGTCTGCCCCAGCGCCAACCGAAACCGGAGGTTAACACACCTCTAGTGGGCCAGATAAAGCCGGTAAAAATGGGGGCGGGATTAGGTAAATGCTCATCGGGATTAGTGAGGGGAGGAAGGGAAGGTTCTACGGTTTCGCCGACGGGAATTCGTAGGCGGTCATTATATTCTTCCACATTGGTAGGAGCGGAACCGATAATCTGTGGGGGGGTGCTTTGGTTAGAACGCGAACGAAGGGCAGCCCATTGAGGATTAGGGGTTATTTGCGGCTCATCGACGGTTTCTGCGGGATTATCGACGGGAATAGCGATACTTTTCTGGGTTTCCGAAAGGTTAGTTTCCCGCAGATTAGCCACCTCTTGGCGCAATCTTTCCCGATAGCTGCCGGTGATATTTTCGGGGAATTCTTCCGTCTCCGTGGTGGCAGTTGCGGCGGGGAAATTTTGCCGATTGCTGGGGTTAAAGGACAATCTCGGGCGATCGCCGACCAAGGGGGTAAGATTTTGATTAACTCTAGCGTTGGCAGAGCGATCGGGAACCACTAGGGTTTGATTGACTTTAATCCGGTTGGGGTTGTCAATGCCGTTTTCCCTAGCTAATTCGGCGGGGGTGATGCCGAGAGCGCGAGCGATCGTGTTTAAGGTATCCCCTGGCCGAACCCGATAAACTTGATTTTCTGGGGGAATTATGACCCGAGGATTGGGAACGGCGGGAATTTCAGTCACAGGAGCCGGATTTCGTAGGGCGGCGCTGGGAATTTCCGGTCTGCTTGTCAAGGGAGGATTAACGGCAATTGTGGCTATCGGGCGATCGCTTTCAGGGGTGGGAACGGGAATCGGGATCACCTGGCTGGTTGGTCGGGGCGATTCTTCGGGAGCAATAACGGGAATCTCGACGCTAGTTGGCGAATTATCGGGAACGAGAGCGGTAGTTTCGGTGACGATTACCGTTTCCCCGGAATTGGAGTGATGGGGGGTTTCCTGGGTCTGTAAGGCGGCCAAACTTTCTTGGAGACGTTGACGGGTTTGACGCAGACTAGCAGAGGAACTGTCCAACTGCTCAGGAGTTGCTGCCGGGGCTGCCGAGGGCAACTGCTCAGGAGTGGGAATTTTTAAGGTTTGTCCGATAATCAGATCGGATTGGGGGGAGAGATTATTGTGGGTAGCGATCGCTGTAGGGGTAGTTTGATAGGTGTCGGCTAAACTCCACAGGGATTCTCCCGGTTTTACCTGATGCTCAACCACTGATGTGGCGATGAATTTGACGGTGGCAAGTGCTTGGGATTGGATTATTTGCGGTTCTTTTAGTTCTTTACCCGCAGCTTTGGCTTTTTGGGCCAGGTCGATCACTTCCCATTCTAAGGGTACAGAATTGGCGGCCTGGGCTGATTCCGAGGTGGAGTTGAGAATGCTAGGTACTCCCAGAGAGAGTGCTAATCCCAGTAGAGCAACTGAGTAACGGACTCGGTTAGACTCAGCGGTGCAATTCTGTTCTGGGGTAGCGGATGTCATGGGGTTGGGGATAAAAGTCTCTTTCAAACAGACCTCCTGTGGTGTAAAGAGTTAGCTAGAGCCAGTGGATTAAGCCGATGATTCTAGCTTTCAGCATTAGCCTTGAGGCTAGAGTAGAAGTTAGACAACTTTACTTTTTAGTCAAAATACCTAAAGGTGACTTTTAAGAGAGACTAACTTAGATTTTGCAATCATGCAAGTCTCCCTCTGACCATTAGCACGGGGATCACGGCAAGTTGGTGACATTTTGAATGTCCAGATTGACGATGCTCTATCTCAGTTGTTCCAAGCTGATCAGCATTTTTCGTCTTGCCAATTTTTGCCAGTTTTTTGATAGAAAATTTTTATCGTTTTTGCCGTTTACAAAGAAATTATTAATGATTCGCTGCTCGAAAAGAGCAACGATAGCTATTGGGGGGGCGATAATTAGGGTTTGCTGAAAAAGTTTTTCGTGGGGGTAGGGTGTGGGGTGTGGGGTGTGGGGTGTGGGGTGTGGGGTGTGGGGTGTGGGGTGTGGGGTGTGGGGTGTGGGGTGTGGGATTTTACCGATTTTCAGGGAAAAAGTCAAAATTTCGCCTCCCACAAGGTTTTTAGATTTAATCAGCCAGCCCTAATTAAAAAGAATACAAGGCTGTTTTGATATTTTGGTAGTTATCATCTAGGTCTGATTCTAGGAGAATAATCGCAGTAATTCTTCTAGTCATCTCGCTGACTTCCTGCACTTCTGCGATAGTTAATCCCCGTCCTAATAATTTTTCCTCGCGATAACTTAGCCATTTTTTAATGACTTGATAACCCCCGATGGTATATTCCCACACCCGGGCTGGTATATTTTGCCAATAGGCTCGATCATTGAGATAAATATCATAGGTTGTCGTTCCTAATAATTTTCGCATTTCTGGGCTAATTACGCTCATTTCTGCGGTTGTATATTGTCTGGCGATCGCTTTTCCTTTACCCGGCAT
>NZ_JADBSZ010000201.1:0-8996 GCF_020246425.1 Microcystis sp. M079S1 | reverse complement strand
TAAATCCTTCTCTGGCAAGAGACTTAATTGATGAGTTCGCTCTAGATCAAAAACAATTGACAAAAATCGCCAAATGCCTTTCTAAATAAGGGTTACATCTCTTATAACCCCAGTCCATTGCATAACACAAACCGAAGAACCGTTATCTTCATGGTGGGAACAGTAGCTTAGGTTACGCTTCATCTATCCGAGAACCTTCCGGTCGCAATTCGATCGAAAGTCCTTCCCGGGCGAGAATAGTTTCAGGGAAAATCTTTCTTGCCTCTTCCCCAATGCGATCGAGAAAATCGTCATTATGGGCGGGATCGTGATGAAATAGAACTAACTGCTTAACTTGCGCTGCTTGAGCGATTTTGACTGCTTGCTGCCAAGTGGAATGACCCCAACCCACCTTAGAATACTTAGGATCGTTGTATTCCTCATCGGTGTAGGTAGCATCAATAATCATTACATCCGCTTGCCAGGTCAAAGCCAGAACGTTATCATCAAGGCGATCGGGAAAATGTTCCGTATCGGTAATATATGCTGCCGATAAACCCTGCCAATTTACCCGATAACCCACCGCTTCTCCTGGATGATTTAAAGGACGGGTTTCGACGCTGACATCGCCACAGTGGAGGGTTTCGCCGATTTCTAGATTATAAAATTCTAAATCGGCCCGCATAATCTGCAAAGGCACGGGAAAATTGGGATGTGACATCTGATCGTGTAATCTTTGCTTCATGGTCACCCCGTTGGGGGAGGGAACTGCGTAGATTTTAAAAGTATTGCCCCGGATAAAAGCAGGGATAAAAAAAGGAAAACCTTGAATATGATCCCAATGGGAGTGGCTGAAAAATAAATGGGCTTTCACTGGACTTTCTGCCATCAAAGACTGTCCTAGTAGGCGTAACCCCGTACCACCGTCAAAAATTAATCTTTCTCTACCGACTTGCATCTCTACACAGGAAGTATTACCACCATAACGAACGGTTTCCGAACCTGGACAGGGAATACTCCCCCTTACTCCCCAAAATTTGATCTGGAAGCAATTGTAGGGCATATCAGAAGTTTCTCTACTTGTGCTGATGGGCTAATATAGCGGTTTTCAGTCTAATAAGGTATGGTAAATCCCTTGATAGATAGGCGTTTCAGGGTTTCAATCGGGACTAACTTCTGTGAAAACCGCTATAGATCAGATTAGCACTCTTCCACAATTAAGTCTGTGGCCTGATGACAAGCACGATAATTTATGATCGGGAAAAGGATTATAGTTTTCGGGAAAGCAAGAGCATGGATTTACAGAAATTCTTAGAACAATTGCCTCAACAGTATCAGGATTGGGGATCGGCTTTAATGTCGCCTATTTCCGAGCAATTAACCCTTTTAAGCGAAAAAACCGCCTCCTATCCCGATCGCAATCTCTTTCCCCTGCTCAATCTAGCCGTTGCCTGTCTGCAACCGGACGAGGTTTACTGTCAAATTGGCTGTTTTCGTCGCGGTAGTTTAGTCGCCGCTTTCTGGGATAATAGCGATCGCTGCGGTTATGGCGTAGAAGCTTTTTTTAAATACGATCCATCGGGAGAAAAGCTAACTATATTATCTGAGGATTTGGAGGATTTTCAACTATCAGAACAGATATTTTTAAGCGATCAAGAAACGGAAGACTTTTTCGATGATCTGGAAGAATTAAACAGTGAAGAAAAGCTGGGAGTTTATTACTACGATGCCGCCGAAGACTATCGATCGCTTTTGATCTCCTTACTTTTAGCCAAAAAATTCTGGTCTGATTCCGCTTTAATTATGATCAATAAATGTCAGCATCCTGCTCTCCAACAGGCCATAAAAGATTTTATTAAAACCCATCCCCAAGCCCAGATAATTTTAGATGATCAAGTCGCTAATCACGGTTTGCTTGGTTTGAAAAATATTTGTTTATTAGCTTGGAATGCTCCCCCAGAGATAACAGCGCTAAAATCCCCGAAAAAACTGGTTTTAAATGTGGGTTGTGGTCCCTATAATCCCGAAGCTTTACCCCAACTATTCCGCGATGGCAATTGGCAAGAAATTCGCCTCGATATCAATACTGCTGTTAACCCCGATATTTTAGGAACTATTACCGATTTAAGTGCCGTTCCCGATAACTCCGTCGATGCGGTTTTTTCTAGTCATAATCTAGAACATATTTATCATTACGAAGTTCCCATCGCCCTAGGAGAATTTAAACGCATTCTTAAACCCGAAGGCTTTTTAATGATCGTAGTTCCCGATATGCAAACTGCCGCCGAATTTGTCGCTAGAGGCGATATGGAAAATGAACCTTTATATATTTCTCCCGGGGGTCCCGTGCGGGCTTTATGGATGTTTTACGGCATGGGAACAGAAGTTCCCGGAATGCCCTATATGGCTCATAAAACCGGTTTTACCTCTCAAAATCTCAACCAGAAATTACAAGAAGCAAATTTTGCCAGAGTCGAGGTAATTCGCACGGAATTTGAGTTAGTTGCTTTTGGGTATAAGTGAGGAAAGATTAGCAAAAATTGCCCGCAATTGTGGGGCGATTCTTTCCCTTTGATTGATTAAATAAATACTAACGAGGGTTAAAGATACCCCCACCCATTGCAATACACTTAACATCTCACCGAGGAATAAATTCCCGAAAGTGAGGGCAAAAACCGGAGTTAAAAAAGTTAAAGAACTTAAACTGGTTAAATTGCCCTTGGCGGCTAAATAAAAGAATATTCCATAGGCGATCGCACTACCAAAAATCGTGGCATAACTTAAAGCTAACCAACCATTTAAATCGATATTTTGCCATTGATGGGATTCGGTGAAACCTGAAGCTAAAAATAGCGGCAATCCTCCTAAAATCATGTGCCATCCGGTGGCGCTGACGGGATCCGCATGACGACAGACAAACCGGATTAACACTGTTCCCACCGCCATAGATAGGGAAGCCAAAAGCATCAGCATTTCGCCGCTATTTAGTAATTCCTGCCAGCTAAAGTCAATATTTACCGCTTTTTGTCCAAAAAAGTCATAAAACCATTGATCGGGCAAGCCAATTAAACTAATTCCCCCAATTCCTAAACCCAATCCCAACCAACCCCAGACACCGATAACTTCTTTAAATAGCCAACTGGACATTAAAGCCACCGCTAGGGGTTGGGAGTCAATAATTACCGATCCTAACCCCGCCCCGGTGCGATTTAATCCCAATGCCAGAAAACCTTGAAAAAGAGTGGCATCCATCAGAGCAAAAAGGGCAATCCATAACCATGCTTGCAGGGTTTTGGGCTGAGGACGACCTAAAAACCAAGCTACTATTAAAACTAACATTCCGGCGGGGACAAGGCGAATTCCCGCCATAAATAGGGGGGTGGTGTGGGGGATAACACCCTTCATCGCTACCATCGCTGTTCCCCAGAGAAAAAACGGTGAGATAAATAAGAGGGGCGAGGATTTCTTTAAATCTAGGTTTTCCATAGGTAGCGATCGAGTGTTGTAGATAACAAATTTCCCTAATTGTATAGTAGAGACTGGGTATCAGCCCTTAATTCTCCTGACTTTCTCCTAACTGATTTTCCTCTAAAGCTGTTATTGGTTTTTCTTCACTCGATCCGATCCAGATCGCAATCATTCCAGCAATAGGAATGGAGAGAAAAACCCCTAATAATCCCGCAACTCTTTCGCCGATAAAGAGGGATAAAAATAAAATTACTGGGTTTAATTCTAGGGCATTGCCCATAACTTTAGGGCGAAGAATATTATCTTGAATTTGCACCAAGACAACACAGACAATAAAAGCTTTAACGGCAATTGCTAGTCCCTGGGAGGTAAAAGTCAAGATAGTTACCAACAAAATGCCCAGGGTTGCCCCGATACCCGGGATAGCATCGATAACACCGAGAATGCTCGCTAAAATTAGCCCATATTTGATTCCCAATAGGGAAAAACTCAAGAAACTCGTCACCGATAAAAAGAGCATTAATAACAGTTGCCCGCGAATAAATCCTAGAAAACTTTGTCGAAAAGACTGGGCAAAACGCTCCCGGTATGCTAGGGGGAGAAGTTGCAAAAAACTTCGCCAGAGTTTATCACCATCGATGAGCATATAAACACTGATCACCGCCCCGAAAATGCCCGTAAAGACACTGGAAAAAACTCCCTGTACGAGCGATAAACCCGTGGCTAAACCGGTTTGTAAGCTTCCCACCATTTTATTTAAATCTAATCGATCGAGAAAGTCTTGAAAGGGTAAAAAATCTTTTTGACTAAGGGCATCGGTAAGATTGAATAGTAGTCCTCTCCCCTGATTAACCGCTTCTAATCCTATGCCTGTGACTAATCTAAATAGGAGGATAAAAGCTACTAGGGTGGTAATAGCAATGGCTAGTCCTCTCGGTAGATAACGGGATAACCAAACCACGGGATAATTTAATAGAGCGGCCAGGACTGCCGAACCGGTAAAAATAGCGATCATCCCGTAGAAATAGTTAATTAAGATAATCAGACTCCAGCCACAACCAAATAATAATAGATAGCGCACTAGAATCGAGTTATTCAGAGTTTTCCAAAAGGAGCTAGAAGGGGGCATAAATAAAGCTAGAAATAGGATTTTAGCATTTAGAATTGTTTTAACAAAGCTTCCCGCATGACCGAGACGGGGACGGGTTGACCTAACCAGATTTCTAGTGCGATCGCTCCCTGATTAACTAACATTTCTAACCCATCAATAATTCTTATCCCTCTAGTCCGGGCCAACCGGAGAAATTTGGTCGGCCGGGGATTATAAATTAGATCGTAGGCGATCGCCGATGGGGGTAAAAGGTCTAATAATTCTAACTCAACAGGGGATTGTTCGCCCTGGGGGGACATTCCGATCGGGGTAGAATTAATCAGGAGTTCTGTGGTGGATACCAGCCCCTCTAATTCGTCCCAGCTATGCACTTCTAGGAGGTCATAGAGGCTTGTATTCGCCCAACTTTCTTTAAAAGGATCTAATTTCTTTTGATTGCGTCCTACCACATGAATTTCGCCACAGCCCAACTGGGCGCAAGCCACCACTACCGCCCGGGCAGCGCCGCCATTGCCTAAAATAACTGGATTCACCTGACTCCAATCTTTGTCAAGGGATTTCAAGGGTGCGAGAAAGCCATCCACATCGGTATTCGTTCCCTGCCAGCCGGTTTCCGTGCGCCAGACGGTATTAACTGCGCCCACTAGCCTTGCTTTCTCCGTAATTTGCGATAATAAGGGAATAATTGCTAATTTATGGGGAATTGTGACGCTAAAACCCTCTAGATCGATGGCGGCCAAACCAGCGATCGCAGTTGCTAAATTTTCCGGGGCGATAGGTAGGGGAAGATAGACATAATTTAGCCCCAAGGCATCGATAGCGGCATTGTGCATGAGGGGAGAAAGAGTATGGCCGATAGGATCGCCGATTACGCCTAATAACTTGGTTTTTCCGTTAATAATGGTCATAAAAAAAGGTGGGCCTTCCCCACCAAAGTTTGATCTCAAGGGTGGCCAATGCTCACCTTACTATACTAGGGTTTGCTGAAAAAGTTTGTCGGTGGTGGCAGGGTGTAGGGTGTGGGGTGTGGGGTGTAGGGTTTTACCGATTTTGAGGGGGTCAATTACCTAATTTTCAGGGAAAAAGTCCCGGAATTTTTCCCCCGATCACTCCCAGATCCATTACTTTTTGATGGCCAAAAGGTCTAAAAGTTTTACCCAACAAGGTTTTTAGATTTATTCAGCAAACCCTATACTATTTCTTGATTTCGCGGGCCATTTTCAGGAAAGGATTGATACTGTCATCGTTAGTGCGACGACCGTTATCATTAGTACCGTTACCGTTACCATTAGCCTCGGAAGTCGCCGATTTTGCCACAATACCGTTATCGGTGACTTTGCTGACTTCCATAGAGGAAATCTGTTTAATCGATTCGCCACCCTTTTTATTCGAGGCAGTTTTCGGGAAAGTACGTCGGATCGTGATCGGTGTCCGCATAAAGTCGATATCACCGAGAGTTTTAGCGTCATCGGGTTCCAAGTAAAAAGCCTCTTTCGGTTCCGGTGCGCTCATATCCATCGGTTCATCGACGTATTTCGTCTTATTGCCAAACAGGCCAAAGAATCCAGCCATTTTCTCGCTCTCCTAAATAAATATATTTACCATAAATTGCTGCTGATTGTTAAATCATATCAATATTTATGACAAAAAGCCAGGTAGCCATCTATCAGTGATCAGTGATCAGTTATCAGTTATCAGTTATCAGATGTGAGTTTTCAGTTTACTGTTTACTGATCACTGTTTACTGTTCACTGAAAAGCTTCCCACACCCCACACCCCACACCCTACACCCTACACCCTACACCCCACACCCCACACCCCACACCCCAATCAACGCTGTTCTAACCTACGACTGGCTAGGGACATAGAATAACAGAAAATCCAGTAAATAAACGCCAAAAATAGATAAACCTCTGGATAATCGCCGATAAATTTCGGATTAGCTAAAACCGAGCCTGCCATACCCAAGAGGTCCACCAGTCCCACGATCGCCAGTAGGGAAGTATCCTTAAATAAACTGATAAATTGACCAACAATAGCGGGAATGACCGCTTTTAAAGCTTGGGGTAGAACGATCAATAATAAAACGAAAATCGGTTTTAAACCCAAGGCTTTGGCCGCTTCAATTTGACCTTTGGGAATCGCTTGTAAACCACCGCGGACATTTTCGGCCAGATAGGCTGCTGCAAAAAGGGTAAATCCGGCGATCGCTCTGATCACTCGTTCTGGTCTCGTCCCGGCGGGTAAAATTAAAGGTAACATCACCTGAGCCATGAATAAAATTCCCAACAAAGGTAACCCGCGCAATAATTCGATATAGCCAATAGATAGCCAACGAATTGCCGGTAATTCACTCTGTCTCCCCAGGGCCAATAATACCCCCAAGGGAAAAGATAAAATCATACTTGCGATCGCTACTAATAAAGTTAAGATTAAACCACTGAGATCATCGAGGGGAATTGTCGTTAAAAATAATCCCCCCAATAGCAACCAAGCGATTAAAGGTAAAGTCAATAACCACATCAATCCCCACCAGCGTTGCAGAAAAGCGGGGCAATCGGGGAAGCGACCCCGGTTTAATTGCCAAGAAAACAGTGATAAAGCCGCAATTATCGTTAAAATCAGCCAAATTCGCCATATTGACTGCTCTGGATAACGACCGACCACAAATAAACCGAGATTTTCCGTCACTACAGCCCATTTTGCCCGAGTTATCGCCCAATCGAGAAAACTTAAACCACCCCAGAGGCTGAGAAATAGACCCGCAAGGGTTAAGATGACGTTGTACCAAGTGTTAAAGAGATTTTTTCTTAACCAGAGTCCCATAAAATTCCCTAACCTCCACAGTGGTGATCCTTGTAATTCTTCAGTACAATGGTGCTATCAGAAAAATTCAGACTGATTTTCGACCATGAACAGTTGCATTTTAATGGCTAAAATTGTCCGTCGTCCCGAATTACGTTATACCCAAGATAATCAAACTCCCTACGCTCAAATGTTAGTCGAGTTTTCTCCCAATCGTGCCGAGGCAACCCCGACTAATTTAAGGGCCGTAGCTTGGGGAAATTTGGCCTCAGAAGTCGCTCAGAATTATCATGAAGGCGATCAAGTAATTTTGGAAGGTCGTCTCTCGATGCAGACGATCGATCGTCCCGAAGGTTTTAAGGAAAAACGGGCCGAATTAGTCATTAGTCATCTCTATCATCTTGACGGCAGCATGAGTAGCGGTGAAATGACGGCCCCGACTCCAGAAAAAGTCGTACCAATCAATACCCACAAATCGAATAAAACCGAGGTGGAGAAACCCGTCGCACCTGTCTCCACCGGGGATTTTGAATACGACGCATCCTATGAACTTTCTAATCCTTCCGCTTGGCAACCTAGCGACACATCGGTGGAGGAAAATTTAGACGATATTCCTTTCTAAGCACCCCGACAGAATTAATTACAGATATTTTTCCCTTCTCTGTTCTGGCTTTCCCTCTTTCCAGGGTGTGAATTTAACTTTGTCATTCCTGAAATGGCACTGGTTGAATGATTTTGGCGGTCGCTGTCCCGTAGTTGAGGTGGTGGTGTCGAGGTCGGGAAGTCCAGAAATATCTAGCGGCTAGAATTGAGACGGGGGCAAAAGATTATGGTAATTATAGCCTTCTTCTAGGAGATTAGAGTTTTTTAAGCACATATACTGATTAAGCGAGGGCGGTTTCTTTCACCCGGTCGGTACGCATTGCGGTGGATTGCGCCAGTCACAATTGCCTGTCTGAGATCGGCATCAGCTTGAAAGCGAATTTCTGTCATACTGCTTTCTAATTCTGGGCTTGAGCCGCCTTCAATTTTTGGTACAGCAAAGGACTCTTTTCTCTACAAGACTGTTGTAGTCGCTGAAACTCGGCTTCACCCTTTTTCAGATAGGCATTGACAAGCTCTCAATTGGCCAGATAGAAAGCGATCGCACCATAAACCTGTTCGAGGGAAAGGAGTGGGAAATTTTGGGCAATGCTTTCGGGAGATTCTCCGTTCAAGAAAGAATAGACAACTGAATCAAGGGAGATACGAGTTCCTTCGAGCCAATATTCTTCTTCTCGTTGCTCGATGTACTGCTTTGTTGGGATAGAGGCTAATTTCATAGTAGTAATGTTGCTGTTTAGCTCAAAGGATAAGAAATCGCATTACCAAGTAGGAATATCATTGCTAAGGGACTTGCGCTTTGATAATGTACCTTTTGGGCGAACGCAGTTCGCCCCTACATTGTGGACAAAATCCGTTACTGTAGGGGCGCAAAGCTTGCGCCCTCTGATCGATCAGGTTTGCTGATCACCCTAAGTAGGGGGAGAGCCTTCGAGAGCCCCCGCAGCTAAGGGACTTGCGCTTTGATAATATGCCATCTGGCTGGTCTGATTCTTCTACAGAGCGATTTCCTGGCTGGGATATTATTCCC